>JBEGLK010000024.1:0-13889 GCA_041183605.1 Pseudomonadota bacterium | reverse complement strand
CCACCTGATTCCCCTGCCCCTGCCCGCTTTTGCCAGCCACGGCATTGACCTGTACCTGAAAGACGAATCCACCCACCCCACCGGCAGCCTCAAACACCGGCTGGCGCGCTCGCTGTTTCTCTACAGCCTGTGCAACGGCTGGCTGCACGAAGGCTCGACCGTGGTGGAGTCGAGCAGCGGCTCTACCGCGGTGAGCGAAGCCTACTTTGCCCGCCTGCTGGGCCTGCCCTTCATCGCCGTCATGCCACGCAACACCTCGCATGAAAAAATTGCCCAAATCGCCTTTTACGGCGGCCAATGCCATTTGGTCGACAGCGCAGGCATGGTTCATGACGAGGCGCGGGAACTGGCGCGACAAACCGGCGGACACTACATGGACCAGTTCACCTTTGCCGAGCGCGCCACTGACTGGCGCGGCAACAACAACATCGCGCAAAGCATGTTCCAGCAGTTGGCACGTGAACGTTTTCCGGTGCCACGCTGGGTCGTGGTGGGTGCCGGCACCGGTGGTACCAGTGCAACCATAGGCCGCTTTGTACGGTACCAGCGCCACGACACCCAGGTGTGTGTGGTGGATCCTGAAGGCTCGGTGTTTGGCGAATTCCACCGCACCGGTGATGCCAGCCTGACTGGCCCCGGTTCACTGATTGAAGGCATTGGCCGGCCGCGCGTGGAGGCCAGTTTCATCCGCTCGGTGGTTGACCGCATGATCAGCGTGCGCAATGTCGATTCGGTGGCGGCAATGCAACTCTTGTCAGAGCTACTGGGGCGCAAGGTGGGTCCGTCCACCGGAACCAACTTGGTCGGCATGCTGGCACTGGCCTGCGAGATGCAAAGCCGTGGCGAGCAGGGCGCGATTTTGTCACTGCTGTGTGATGCCGGCGAACGTTACCTGAGCAGCTATTTTGATGCGACCTGGGTGACCCAGCACATTGGCGACTGCGCCCCGGCACGTGCCAGCTTGCAGGCGCAACTCAACTGCGCCGCATGAAACACGCCCCATGAAACGACGGCAGTGCGTCATGTCGGGCCTGGCTCTGCCGCTGTGGCATGGGTTGGTGCACGCGCAAGGCAGGAAGCCACCGCAGTTTCCGCGCGACCATGGCAGTCACCCGGACCATGCCATCGAATGGTGGTACATCACCGGCCAGTTGCAGGCCGGGCAGCGCCAGTTTGGCTTTCAACTCACTTTTTTCCGCTCACGTGTGCCGGTGACCCAAGGCATGCGCTCGCGTTTTGCCGCCAAACAACTGATCTTTGCCCACGCCGCCGTGACCGACGTGACGGCCAAACGACTGATTCACGACCAACGCATTGGCCGCGCCTCGGGCCATGCCCAAATCGACCTGGCCTCGGCCAGTGAGTCCGACATGTTTGTGCAGTTGGGCGACTGGTCACTCAAACGCGACGACAAACGCATCCAGGCGCAAGCCTTGGGCACAGACTTTTCCTTGCAACTGACCTTGAATGAAAGCCAGCCGCTGTTGCTGCAGGGCGACCAGGGCTGGTCGCGCAAGGGCCCACAGTTGAGCCAAGCCAGTTTTTATTACAGCCTGCCGCAGTTGCAGGCCAGCGGCCAACTCTCGCTGATGCACCCGGACGCCGTGGGCTGGGACTGGATCGGCATGAACCTGCTGGGTGGCGGCGCGCTGACGGCGTTCAGGCTGCGTACCAAGGAGGGCCAAGCCCTGTGGGCGGGCGGATCCATCCGCACGGCGGGCGCAAGCAACGCAGAAATTTTCAGTGAAACCGACGTCACCTTCACGCCCGAACGCAGTTGGAAAAGCCCGGCCAGCGGGGCCAGCTACCCGGTGCAGTGGTCGGTGCAGATCAGGCGCACCCAAGCCAACACGCGGGTAAAGGTGCTTGAGCGCTACACCGTCAAAGCCGTCATCGACACCCAGGAACTCGACAGCCGCCAGTCCACCGGCGCCATTTACTGGGAGGGTTTGAGCGAGCTGCTGGACAGTCAGGGCAACCTGGTGGGCAAAGGCTACCTGGAGATGACGGGGTACGCGAGTCCTTTGCAACTGTAAATTTTGAAATGACCACTCCCTCCCCAAAACCCGGCAACCCCAAGTCGCTCTCTGGCCTGCTGCCCTTCCTGAAGCCTTACCGTGGTCAGATTGGTCTGGCGCTCATTTTTTTGGTGCTGGCAGCCTTTGCCACACTGGCTTTTCCGCAGGCCTTGCGAAGCCTGATCGACGGTGGTCTGGTGCAGGCCGACAAGGGCGCGCAGGTGTTGGCCTTGCGCGAGCATTTTGTGGCTTTGTTTGGCGTGGCGGTGGCGCTTGGGCTGTTTTCTGCTGCGCGTTTTTACATGGTGAGCTGGCTCGGCGAGCGCATCACCGCAGACGTGCGCAATGCGGTGTATGGCCATGTGCTGCAGCAGAGTCCGGCATTTTTCGAAACCACACAAACCGGCGAGGTGCTCTCCAGGCTGTCGGCTGACACCACGCTGGTGCAGACCGTGGTGGGATCCTCACTGAGCATGGGACTGCGCAATCTGGTGATGGGTGTCGGTGCCCTGGCCGTGCTGATCTGGACCAACCCGATGGTGATGGTTCAGGTGATTGGTGTGCTGGTGCTGATTGTGCTGCCCGCGGCCTGGTTTGGCCGCCGGGTACGCAAGTTGTCACGCGCCAGCCAGGACCGGGCGGCTGATTCAAGCGCCATTGCCGCCGAGGTGCTCAACGCCATTCCCGTGGTGCAAAGCTACACCGCGGAGGCGCGGGAAGCGGCGCGCTTTAACCTGGCGACACATTCCGCATTCGAGGTGGCTGTGCGCCGTTCGCGCGCGCGTGCGGTGCTGGTCGCCTTTGTCATCATTGCCACTTCGGCCGCGCTGCTGTGGGGCCTGTACCAGGGCACGCAGGCGGTGATGGCCGGGCGCATCAGCGCCGGACATCTGGGCCAGACCGTGGTGTATGTGATCATCCTGGCCAGCGCCTTTGCCATTCTGGGCGAGGTGTATGGCGACCTGTTGCGTGCCGCCGGTGCCACCGAGCGCCTGATGGAACTGCTGGCCAGCCAGTCACCGATTGTTTCCCCTCTGCAACCGGTGACAGCACCGGTGCCCACGGCAGGTAGCGCAGTGCGCTTCGAGCACCTCACGTTTCACTATCCATCAAGGCCCGCGCAGCCGGCGCTGTCCGATTTTTCATTGGACATCGCCCCCGGCCAGACCGTGGCGTTGGTGGGGCCCAGTGGTGCCGGGAAAAGCACGGTGTTTCAACTGCTGTTGCGCTTTTACGATCCGGTCACTGGCCGTGTGCTCAAGGACGGTGTGCCGACGCGTGACTTGTCCCTGACCGACCTGCGCCAAGGCATTGGCATCGTGCCGCAGGATGCGGTGATTTTTTCCAGCAGCGCGCTGGAAAACATTCGCTACGGCAAACCCAGCGCCAACGATGCAGAGGTCAAGGCCGCCGCACAAGCGGCATTTGCCGACGAGTTCATCCGCGCCCTGCCCCAGGGTTACGACACCTTTTTGGGCGAGCGCGGTGTGCGCCTGAGCGGCGGCCAGCGCCAGCGCATTGCGATTGCACGCGCCATGCTGAAAAACCCGCCGCTGTTGCTGCTGGATGAGGCCACCAGTGCCCTCGACGCCGAAAGCGAACGCATGGTGCAGGCGGCGCTGGAATCGGCCATGCGTGGGCGCACCACGCTGGTGATTGCGCACCGGCTGGCCACCGTGATCAAGGCCGACCGCATTGTGGTGCTGGACCAGGGTCGGGTGGTGGAACAAGGCACCCATACCGAGTTGCTGGCTGCAGGTGGACTCTACGCCGGACTGGCGGCACTGCAGTTCAATAGCGACTGACACGCGTCATTGCGAGGAACGTAGTGACGCGGCAATCCATGTGCGACATCAAGCCATGTGGCGCAGCTCGCGCAAGGCCACCGACACCGGTGCCAAGTCAGGTGCCTGGGTGCTGATGGTTTGCAGCAATTTGCACAGGCGCTCAATTCCTGCGGCATGGTGTTTTGACCAGGCTTGAACGCCGTCAAACCGCAGCATCACACTCAGGCAAATCTGGTTGGTTATGGCATACACGTCTTCACGCGCGCTACCGCGGGCCTGGGTTTGCCACAGGCTGTCGGTGGGCAGGCGGTTGATCTGGACACGCCAGGCGCTTAAGGCCAGCACACTGTCCACGCCAAAATAAATTTGCGCCGCCTGCGCCAGCGTGGTGTTGGCCTGCTCAGTCAGGTCGACCAGATCAAGCGCCGGGAAAATGAATTCCAGTGCGCTGAGATTGCGCGCCAACTCCGTGGCCACGCCGGCCTGCACCAGCTTTTGCGCGGCATCATGCCAACTGGCCATGGCGCTGGCAGACAACCAGTTTTCAAGATTGGCACGCAACTCGCGTGCGCCGGGCTGGTAACGTGCGATCAGTGTGGGCAGATCAGCGGCTTTGGAACGCGCGCGCAACATCCAGCGCGAGGCGCGTTGCGTGATGGCGATGAGTTTGCTCAACAGGTCGAGTTGCAGGCCGCTGGCCACCACGCCGTCAAGCGCATCAATCTGATCCCACAAAGGTTCCAGATCAAAGATCTCGCGCGCCAGCGTGTAGGCGCGCACCACATCGGCCGTGCTGGCTGCAGCTTCAGCCGCCAAGAAGTTCACGAAAGTTGCACCGCTGCGATTGACCACGGTGTTGGCCACGTAGGTGGCGATGATTTCGCGTTTGAGCGGGTGCTGGTTGACGGCTTCGGGAAACTTCTCGGTCAGTGCTTTCGGGAAATAAGCCTGGAGGACCCGGCTGAAATAAGGATCATCGGGAAGGTTGCTCGCGAGCAGGTCACCAAACACTGACATCTTGGCATAGGCCAGCACCACCGCCCCTTCGGGTGCCGTCAAGCCTTGCTTGAGCGCGCGCCGCTGCACAAATTCATCGTCGGTGGGCAGGAACTCGATGGCCCGATTCAGCCGCCCTGCCCCCTCGAGCCACTGGATCAAGCGCTGCTGACCAGCAAGCACATACAAGGGCCGGTGGCACGCCACGTCAAGTGCCTGGGTCTGGTAGTAGTTGTCGGCCAGCACCAAGTGCCCGACTTCCTCGGTCATTGAGGCCAGCAGGTCATTGCGCTGCTTGAGTGTCAGGTCGCCGGCTTCCACCACCCGATCCAACAAAATCTTGATGTTGACCTCATGGTCGGAACAGTCGACGCCTGCCGAGTTGTCGATGGCATCGGTGTAGATCAGGCCACCAGCCTGAGCAAATTCGATACGCCCGAGTTGGGTGCAGCCGAGGTTGCCACCCTCCACCAGCACCTTGCAGCGCAACTGTCGGCCATTGACCCGGAATGCGTCACCCGCCTTGTCACCTACCTGGCTATGGCTTTCTTGTGCGGACTTGACATAGGTGCCAATACCACCGTTGTAGATCATGTCGACAGGGGCCTGCAGCAGTGCATGGATCAGGTCACTGGGAGACAACTCCTGAGCTTCGATGCCCAGCACGGCACGCGCAGCATCCGACACATGGATTGACTTGGCCGAACGCGGGTAAATGCCACCGCCCTCCGACATGACGCTGCGATCAAAGTCGTCCCAACTGGAGCGTGGCAGATGAAACAGGCGCTCACGCTCGGCATAAGTGCGCGCCACATCCGGCGCCGGATCAATGAAGATGTGCCGGTGGTCAAACGCCGCCACCAGTTTGATTTGCCTTGACAGCAGCATGCCATTGCCAAACACATCACCCGACATGTCACCAATTCCCACCACGGTGAAGGGGGTGGTCTGGATGTCATGCGACAGCGCCCTGAAATGGCGTTTGGCCGACTCCCAGGCGCCACGCGCGGTAATCCCCATCTTCTTGTGGTCGTAACCCACCGAGCCGCCCGAGGCAAACGCGTCGCCGAGCCAGAAACCATAGTCGGCAGACACACCGTTGGCAATGTCTGAGAAGCTGGCCGTACCCTTGTCCGCTGCCACCACAAGGTAAGGATCATCCCCATCGTGGCGCATCACGTTTTGGGGTGCCACCACCTCGCCCTTGACCAGGTTGTCGGTCAGATCCAGCATGCCCGAGAGCAACAGCTTGTAGCAGGCAATGCCCTCGGCCATGAAGGCCTCGCGGTCACTCGCGGGCGGCGGGGTTTTCAGCACAAAACCACCCTTGGAGCCCACCGGGACAATCACCGTGTTTTTGACCTGCTGGGCCTTCACCAGTCCCAGAATTTCGGTGCGGAAGTCTTCGCGCCGGTCCGACCAGCGAATGCCACCCCTGGCCACCTTGTCAATGCGCAGGTGAATCGCTTCGACACGCGGCGAATAAACCCAGATTTCAAACATCGGTTTGGGCTCTGGCATGCCCGGTACCTCATGTGACCGGAACTTGAAGCTCATGTAAGGCTTGTGCCAGCCCGATGCCGCTGTCTGCCAGACGTTGGTGCGCACGGTGGCGAGAATGCTGCGGTGATACTGGCGCAGAATGCGGTCCTCGTCGAGGCTGGCCACGGCCATCAATTGCGCATCCAGGGCGGCGCTCACGCTGGATTCCATATCGGCCCGGTCCTGGCTTTGTGCTGGATTGAACCGGGTCTCAAAAAGCTGGTACAAGGCCTGCGCCGAGGCGGCGTTCCTGTACAGCGCGCTCTCCAGATAATTCTGGCTATAGGGAAAATCGAGCTGCTTGAAATATCGGGTGTAGGCCCGCAGCACGTTAATGGCACGCGCATCGAGTGTGGTCACGAGTATCAGCTTGTTGAGGTCATCACTGTCAATCGCCTTGCTCCAGACCAGCACGAACAGGGCCTCGAAACGTTCACGTATCGCTGCAAACCCGGTCTCTGGCGGCAGTTGCAGGCCGAGGTCATGGATCCAGTAGCCAGCCGCATTTTCTTGCGGGTCTTCTGGCTGCAGCTGGTAAGGATGTTCGTCGAGCACGCGCGCGCCCATGCGTTCGAGCACCGGCAACGAATCCGACAGGGCTACCTTGCCCAAGCTGAAAATCTTGAACCGCACGACGCCAGGACCACTGTCCAGTGGCCGGTACAGCCGCACCGCCATGGGTTTCTCAGGTGCCAGATTGGCGAGAACCTGTACATCATCGGCAGCCATGCGACCGGAGAAGTCTTGCTGGTAGGCAACCGGGAAGGCCTCGGCGAACCGCGCGGCAAGGGCCAGGCCGTGGCTTTCGCCATGGATGTGCAGCAAGGCCTCTTTGCAATCGTCTTCCCAACGCTGGCACAACTGGGCAATGCGGAGCTCAAGTGCCGACACATCCACATTTTTGGGTGCCTGCCGACGAGCGCGCACCATGTAATGGATGCGGGCCAACGGGCTGTCGGTCAAGGTCGGAACGTACTCGATCGACTGGCCATCAAGAACCAGCGTGAGTTGATCGCCAATTTTCGAGCGAAGTTCGGTGTTGTAACGGTCGCGGGGCACAAATACCTGGGCCGATGTGAAGCGGCCAAACGGGTCACGCCGCAGAAAAACGCGCACCCGCTGGCGCTCCTGCAGGCGCAACATGCCCACAGCGTGATCGATGAGTGTGGCCGTGTCGACCTGGAACAGCTCGTCACGCGGATAAGCCTCAAGAATCGTCTGCAGGGATTTGGCCGCATGGCTCTCAGGCAGCGCGCCCACTGTGGTCATCACATCGGCTACCCGGCGTCGAATTTGCGGAATTTCACCCACGGGCACGGCATAGGCTTTGGAGGTGTACAGCCCGAGAAAACGTGCTTCGCCAATCACCTTGCCCGAGTCGTCATAACGTTTGACGGTCAGGCAGTCGAGCCAGGAGGGCCGATGCACCGTGGACCGCGTCATGGCTTTTGTCACGAGCACCAGTTGGTCTGAGTCCAGGAATTCAAATGCGTCGGGCGGCAAACGGCGGACCGGTGTTCTGGGCTCGCCACGCAAGATGCCCAGGCCCGATTCCGGAACGGCCATCAACTTGATACCGTCGTCATCACGCAGCAACTGGTAATCACGTGAACCCAGGAAAGTGAAGTGTTTTGCCTCAAGCCAATGCAGGAACTCGACACCTTCGTTTTGTCCAACCGCGCTCAGTGGCGAACGCGACGAGGCTTCGCGCACATCTTCCACGTGTTTGAGCATGAGTCCCCAATCACTGACGGCAGCGCTCACATCACTTAACACTTGCGCCAATTCGGCAGCAAGCTGATCGCGTTCAGACGCCAGCAAAATGCGGTCACACTCCACCAGAATCAGTGAGGAAATCTGCTGCTTGTGGCTTGTGTCCAAGGTGGCCGGCATGACCTTGGCGGCCCTGCCATTGGCATCCCGTTCAATCGCGAGCAAGGGATGAACAATCCAGTGCACCATACGGCCACTGCGGTTGACGGCCATGGTGACAGAGTCAACCAGGAAGGGCATATCGTCGTGGACGATTTGAATGACGGTGTGCGCCGAGTCAAATCCGTACTCGGCGATTGTGGGGTTGTAAACGCGAATGCGCGCTCCCCGCGCATTGGGCTCGGCGCCCAGCAAACGCCAGTGTGCCGTGACCAATGCCAGCAGTGTGGCCGAGCCGCGTTGCTGCAATTCTTCAGGATCGGTGTTGTCGAAATAGGCCGACACCAAGTCGGCCAGCAGCTGGGAGGCTGGCGCCGCGTTTTCCAGGGTGTAGGTACGCAGGTCAGCAAGGGCAGCATGGGTCATGCAGGTCTCCAGTGAAGCTTTGGACACTGATGATTTTAGGAAGCAACCGGCGCCACGTACAGCACGCCGTGACCCGATTCATCTACAGATGCAAAACTCACATAACCCGGTCAAGCCAGGTCTTTCCAGTCGAGCGACCAGGCACCAGAAATCACGTTCTGCAGCCAAAGTGCGGCAGTGAGCGTTTTGCCATCAGTCACGAGACCCTGACGGCACCAGTCGAGTAATTGTGCTGGCGTAGCAGTGAACACATCCAGGAATTCACCCTCGTCAAGATGACGCGGCCCCAAACTCAGGCCGCGCGCAAACCAGATGTCAATGAATTCAGTGGAATAGGCAATGACCGGATGCAAGACGCCGGCGTGTGCCCATTGGCTTGCGCTGTAACCGGTTTCTTCACGCAACTCGCGTTGAGCGCATTGAAAACAGTCCTCTCCGGCATCTAGCTTGCCCGCAGGGAACTCGATCATGACGCGATCGAGCGGATAACGAAACTGGCGTTCGAGAACCACCTGCAGATGACCCGCCGAATCTTCGATCAGCGGAACCACCATGACAGCACCAGGGTGCAACACGTATTCGCGCGTGGCGCGGCCGCCGTTGGGAAGCCTGACATCATCGCGAAAGGCGTGAAGGAGTCGACCCTTGAAAAGTTCGGTGCTGCCTAGCTTTTCTTCAGTCAAATGGTCAAGCGCAAGCTCGTCCATCGACTGTCGGCTTGACGGGTCTGGCAACCGACTCAAGTGCTCAGCATTTGCTTGACGGCGCTGGCGCATAAAGCCATCACACCACCAGGGACCAGACCCAGGACCAGCAGCAAGGCACCATTGACAGACAAAACGGCGCGCACGTCAAAGGGTGCGCTAAGTTCTGCAGAACCAGCAGGTGCATCAAAATACATGACCTTGACGACACGCAGATAGTAGAAGGCACCGATCAGGGACATCATGACGGCAAACACCGCAAGCACCAGCTGCAGCGTGCCACCCGATGCCACCAAAGCCTGCAACACAGCCAGCTTGGCATAAAACCCAATCATGGGCGGAATGCCGGCCAACGAGAACAGGCAAACTGCCATGATGCCAGCATAAAACGGGCTGCGCTGGTTCAAGCCGGCGAAGTCAGAAATTTCTTCGCTCTCGAAACCGCTGCGCGACAACAACAGGATCACACCAAAGCTGGCCAGTGTGGTCAGCACATAAGACACCACGTAAAACATGGAAGAGCCATAAGCGTTGGCCGCCGCTTCGGGGTGGCCGGCGACCGCACCCGACATCATGCCGATCAACACAAAACCCATGTGCGAAATGGTTGAAAAAGCCAGCATGCGTTTGATATTGGTCTGCGCAATCGCCGCCAAGTTACCAATGGCCAGCGAACCGATAGCCAGCAACATCAGCATCGGTTGCCAATCGATCGACAGTGGCATCAAGCCCTCGACCAGCAGACGAATCATGACGGCAAACGCTGCCAGCTTGGGGGCGCCGCCAATCATGAGAGTCACAGCCGTGGGTGCGCCCTGGTAGACGTCAGGGATCCACATGTGGAAGGGAACCACACCGAGCTTGAAAGCCAAGCCCGCGACGATGAACACCAGACCAAAAACCAGCACCTGATGCTTGATTTGACCAGCTTGGATAAGTTTGAACGCCTCCTGCAAATTAAGTGTTCCGGTGGCGCCATAAAGCATGGACATGCCGTAAAGCAGGAAGCCGGAAGCCAATGCGCCCAGCACGAAATACTTCATGCCGGCCTCGATCGACAGGGTGTAGTCGCGGCGCAGGGACACCAGTGCATAACTCGAAAGCGTCAGCAACTCGACACCCATGTAGATCACCAGGAAGTTGTTGCCCGAGATCATGACAAACATGCCCAACAGGGAAAACAGACTCAGGATGAAAAATTCACCACCACGCAGCATGTCGCGCTCGGCCGCATAGTTCCTGCCATAAACCAGGGTCACCATGACAGCCAGTGTGGCGAAGCACTTGAGCCAATCACCCATGGCATCACTGACGACCATGTTTCCGAAAGCGTACAGGGTCTGGTTCGATGACGCATAACTCGCCTGCATGGCGGCCACCACGGCCAATGTGAGCATCGTCATCACATAGGTGGCGGTGCGGGTACGGCTTTTGACGCTCAAGTCAAACAGGGTAATCACACAAGCCATGACCAGCAAGATGATTTCTGGATACACCGCGATCAAACTGAGGTTGTCAATCATAGGAATCTCTTATCTCAAAGTTTTCAGTACAGACTGATCATTTCAGTTTCGTCATGGCCACATGTTTCAGCAGCTCAGCCACAGAAACATCCATCACATCGGTAAACAGCTTGGGATACAGACCCATATAGAGGACGGCTATTGCCAGCAGTGCGAGGAAGAAAAACTCGCGACCATCGATGTCTTTCAAATGCTTGACGTGGTCGTTGGCCACCGGCCCCAGGTACACCCGTTTGAACATCCAGAGGGAATAAGCTGCACCAAAAATCAGGGCACTGGCAGCCGCCATGCCGATCCAGAAGTTCATCTTGACTGCGCCCAGGATCACCATCCATTCGCCAACAAAACCGGCCGTTCCCGGCAAACCACAATTGGCCATCACAAACAACAGCGCAAAGGCCGTGAATTTGGGCATGGTGTTGATGACGCCGCCATAAGCTGCGATCTCACGCGAGTGCACACGGTCATACAACACACCAATGCCCAGGAACATGGCCGCAGAAACAAAGCCGTGGGAAATCATTTGAACGATACCGCCGGCCACCCCCAGGTCGTTGAAGATAAAGAAACCCAGGGTGACAAAACCCATGTGTGCCACCGACGAATAGGCCACGAGTTTCTTCATGTCCTTTTGCACCATGGTCACCAGACCAACATAAATAACTGCCGCCAGCGACAGGCCAATCATCAAACCAGCCCATTCATGCGCCGCATCGGGTGCAATGGGCATCGAAAAGCGCAGGAAACCATAGGCGCCAAGTTTCAGCATGATGGCAGCCAGCACGGCAGACCCACCGGTAGGCGCCTCCACGTGAACATCGGGCAACCACGTGTGCACCGGCCACATCGGAACCTTGACAGCAAAAGCCGACAGGAAGGCAAAGAACAGCAGCGTCTGCACGGTCTGGCCCAATGGCAGTTTGTGCCATGTCAGCAGATCAAAACTACCGCCGGATTTGTTGTACAGGTAGATCAAGGCGATCAGCATCAACAGGGAACCAAGCAGCGTGTACAGGAAAAACTTGAACGCCGCGTAGATCTTGTTGGGGCCACCCCAGATACCGATGATGAGGTACATCGGGATCAAGGTCGCTTCAAAGAAGACGTAAAACAGCATGCCATCGAGCGCACAAAAGACGCCGATCATGAGACCACCCAAAATCAGGAAGGCGCCCATGTACTGGTTGACCCGACGCGTGATAACTTCCCATCCGGCAATCACCACAATCACATTGATGAAGGCTGTCAGCAGGATGAACCACATCGAGATGCCATCAATACCCAAGTGATAGTTGACGTTGAAAGTCCCGATCCAGGGCGCTTTCTCCACGAACTGCATGGCAGCCGTGGTTTTGTCGAACTCGGTGTAGAGCGGCAAAGTTACCAGCAGACTGACCACCGCCCCCAACAGCGCGATCCTGCGAACAGCCTGCGCCTGGTCATCACGACCAAGTGCCAGCAACACCACACCGAAAGCAATCGGTGTCCAAATAGCCAGGCTCAGCAAACCCATTTTTATATTTCTCCTATTTGAGCCAGACGAAGTACGTCATCAGAACAAAGATACCCAGCACCATGGTCAGCGCATAGTCGTACAGGTAACCGGTCTGGACCTTGCGGACCACGCCAGACACCCAGCCCACGACACGCCAGGAACCGTTCACGACAGCACCGTCAATGACAGCCTGATCACCGGCTTTCCAGAGCGCCACACCCAGACCCCGAGCGGTGGGAGCCAGCACGTTCTCGTTGAACCAGTCCATGTAGTACTTGTTTTCAAGCAGGGTGTAAATCGGCATGACACGACGCTTGATGGTCGCCGGCAAGGCCGGGTTGACCATGTACATGTAGTAGGCGCTCACCACACCAGCCAAAGCCAGCCAGAAAGGTGCAGCACTCAAACCATGCAGCGCCAACTGGACCGGGCCATGGAACTCCTCACGCAGCACTTCCATCGTTTTGTGAATCTCCG
Organism: Pseudomonadota bacterium; assembly: GCA_041183605.1. GTDB lineage: Bacteria > Pseudomonadota > Gammaproteobacteria > Burkholderiales > Burkholderiaceae_C > Rhodoferax. The sequence goes on along the minus strand of JBEGLK010000024.1, from coordinate 1,049 downwards.
GATTCACAAAAATGGCACCCTTGAAGAAATCCCCAAAGAGCATCGGGTCAATGGTGTAAAAACCGATCAAAACCGAGGGGATGGCCAACAGCACCAAAGGCACAGTCACCACCCAGGGCGATTCATGCGGCTTGTCATCATGGCCATGGTGGCCGTGATCGTCATGTCCGTGATGCGCATCTGGATTCTGGTCAAAACGTTCCTTGCCATGAAACACCAGGAAATAAAGCCGGAACGAATAAAAAGCGGTGATGAAGACGCCAGCCAGCACTGCGAAGTAGGCAAAACCCGCAGCAGGCAGATGGCTGGCATGAACTGCCATGATGATCTCGTCTTTCGAGTAGAAACCAGAAAACAGCGGTGTACCGATCAAGGCCAGCGAACCCAGAAGACTGGTCAGCCAGGTGATTGGCATGTACTTGCGCAGGCCTCCCATCCAGCGGATGTCCTGATTGTGGTGCACACCCATGATGACCGAACCCGCGGCAAGGAACAACAAGGCCTTGAAGAAGGCGTGTGTCATCAAGTGGAAGACTGCCACCGAATAGGCAGAGGCACCCAGCGCAACGGTCATGTAACCCAGTTGCGACAAGGTGGAATAAGCAACGATGCGTTTAATGTCGTTCTGGATGATGCCCAGGAAACCCATAAAGAGCGCCGTGATGCCACCAATGGTCAGAACAAAATTGAGCGCTGTGTCACTGAGTTCAAACAGCGGCGACATCCGGGCCACCATGAAGATACCTGCGGTCACCATGGTCGCGGCGTGGATCAGGGCCGAGATGGGTGTCGGGCCTTCCATCGAGTCTGGCAACCACACATGCAAGGGGAACTGCGCCGACTTGCCCATGGCACCAATGAACAGGCAGATACAGATCACGGTGATCAGCATCCAGTCAGTGCCCGGCAATGTCAATTTGCCCAATTCGCCCGACTTGGCAAACACGTCACCGTAGTTGAGCGAACCGGTGTAAGCAGCGAGCAAACCGATACCGAGAATGAAGCCGAAGTCACCGACCCGGTTCACCAGGAAGGCCTTCATGTTGGCA
>JBEGLK010000023.1:0-12732 GCA_041183605.1 Pseudomonadota bacterium | reverse complement strand
GTTCATGCAGATCGAAAGCGCCACCCAAAGCCAGCTTCCCCGTTTGCTCACCGACCCACGATAAACCATGTCTTACATTCTTGATGCCCTCAAAAGGGCCGATGCCGAACGTGAACGTGGCGCAGCGCCCGGGCTTCACACGCGCCACCAGATCTCGTCCAACAGCCCAACTACGTCAGGCGCCAACCGACCGCTGTGGCATGCCGTGGCGGGGGGTGCGGTATTGCTTGCGCTGGCGGCGGCTTTCTGGTTTTGGCGTGCCCCCGCTAACCCGCCCCCGATTGCGGAAACACCAGCGGTGGCGACCGTGACCAACGCACCCGTCGTGGCAGCGCCCAAGGTCCAGGTTCAGTTGCAGCCGCTGACACCACCGGCGCCGGCCAGAACAACGGCAGAGCCCTCGACCAAGCCCGTCACACCCGCCAAAGTTGCTGTTTCAGAGCCAGCAAAAGCAGCCGGCCCGGCGGCAACAAGCGCGGCCACGGCGCCTGCAGTCGCGCCGCTGCTGGAATATTTACCGCAGGACCTGCGCAGCCATATCCCCAAGATCACCATCAGCGGCTGCGTTTACTCCGACAGCCCGGCGCAGCGTTTGTTGCTGGTCAACAACCTGGTGCTGCCGCAGGGCAGCCAGCTCGCCTCTGACCTGACTCTGGAAGAAATCCAGCGCAGCAATTCGGTGTTTGTGTTCCGGGGCACCCGCTTTCGCGTGATGCACTGAACACTTATTTTCCGAGCATGTAATCCAGCATCATTTCCTGCACGGCCTGGACCATTTGATCACCGTCAGCCGTCTTGCAGCCCGCAGCCTGGGCCGCCTTCAGGAAAGGGGTCAGTCCATGGCCGGCTATCACGTCGCCGACAAACATGGAAGGCTTCAGCAAGCTGGGGTCGATCGGCAGCGGGTCACCGGCTGCCATACCCATCGGCGTGGCATTGCAAACCATGTCGCAACCTGCAGGGTCTGCCGGACCGGTTATGACCCGCCCCAGCTTCAACTCCCCTAGCACAGTCGTGAGGCGTTCAGCGCGCGATGCCTCCGCATCATGGATGATCAGTTCACGCACACCGGCTTCGAGCAGCGCAATCGCGATGGCACCACCTGCGGCACCGGCACCAATCAACAAAGCCCGTGCGCCTTGCGGTTTGGCGCCTGCATCCACCTGAGCCTTCACGAAGGACAGCCCATCCTGGGTGTCACCATGCCAGGAGCCGTCGGCATTACGGCGCATGACACTGACCCCGCCCAGCAGTCTGGAGGTCGAGGAAACCGTGGCACAGTGGCTGAAAACCTTGTATTTGTGCGGCATGGTCACCAGCAAACCATCCACGTTATGCGTCCGGGTGAGCCCTTGCATGACCACGTCAAGATCGTGCTCGCGCACTTCCATGGGGATACACAAGGCATTACGGCCGCGCGCCGCAAAGCCTTTGCTGAGTATCTCTGGTGACCTGGCATAAATGATCGGGTCACCGATGATGGGGAAGAGTCTTGTTTCGCCGTTCAGATGTGTTGTCATTTTCTTGTCTCGCTTTTCTCTTAAATTAGGCTGCGCGCCCTGCTGTCACGCCGCCATCGACCATGTAAACGCCACCGGTGCAATAGCTGGCGTCATCACTCGCCAGAAACAGCATCAAACGCGCCACCTCGTCAGCCTCACCCAGGCGTCCCAAGGGAATCAGGCGCGTCTTGGTGTCCAGATTGTTGGCCGTCGGCCCCCGACTCTGGGCGAGCGTCTGAACCATGGGCGTGTCGATGGTGGCTGGATTCACGCTGTTGACCCGGATGCCCTTGGCCGCACCTTCCATGGCCGCAGCACGCATGAGTCCAATTGAAGCATGCTTGGAAGCAACATAGGCCGACATGTTCGGCGTCGCCCGCACCGACGAAGTCGATGCCGTGATCACGATGGATCCGCCAGCAGCCTCCATGGCCTTCATGGCATATTTCAGCCCCAGCCAGGTGCCGCGCACATTGATGGCAATCACCTTGTCAAACACCTCGCTGGAGTAATCCACCAGGGGCTTGAGTTCACCCGCAATGCCGGCATTGAGCAGCGCAATATCGAGTTTTCCAAAACGCGCGACGGCTGCCTCTGTCATGTTTTTCACAGCCAGTTCATCGGTGATGTCCGCCACATGCGCGGCCGCGTGATCACCCAACTCCAGCTCCAGTTCGCGCAGCGGCTGCTCCATCAGGTCAACCAACATGACCTTGGCGCCCTCATTGACAAACAAACGTGCCGCCGCCGCACCAATGCCGCGGGCAGCGCCCGTGATCAAGGCCACCTTGCCTTCAAGTTTTCCCACTTTTTTACTCCATTTCAAGATGTTGTCATTGTTATCGGTCGGCCAGATTGAAGCGAATTACGCCCTGAAATCCAGAATGGCGCGACCACGCAGGCCACCGCGCTCCATCAGTTCATGGGCCTGCGCCGCCGCCGACATCGGCATGAGTTGCCCGGCCCTGGGTTTCAGGCTGCCATCGCGCAACATGTCGGCCAGGCGTTTGAGCGCTGCCGTGTCAGCCATGTGGTCGGTCACTGACACATAGCCGCAGCGCAAGCGCTTGTCGTTGATGGGATTGGAGCGGCGCAGCGAGATCGCGCCACCGCCGCCGCGCACGAGTGCGGCCGCACGGTCACCCAGCAGCGCCGTGTCGATCAGGCCATCGACGCCCTGGGGACAAAGCTGTTTGACCGCGGCCTCCATGCCCTCGCCGCGCGGCACGATGTCGTCCACGCCCAGCAGGCGAAGACTGTCGCGGTCGGCGTCCTTGGCGTCTGCGATCACCCTGATGCCGTCAGCCTTGGCCAACTGGATGGCGTAGGCCGCCAGCACACCAGCGCCACCGGTCACCAGCAGGGTATTCCGCACTTGCAGCGCCAGTGCCCGCAACGCGGCAATGCTGGTCAACCCATTCATCGCAACCGTGGCGGCGGCGATGACGTCCACCGAGCTGTCCAGCACCACCACCGAGGCCGCCGGCACACACACGTATTGCGCGTGCGCGCCACCGGCGGGTCGGCGCGGGTTGACCACACCCATGACCGGCTGACCGGCGGTCAGATTGGCGACCCCATCGCCGACGCTGTGGATGTGACCGCTGAATTCCATTCCGGCAATGTAGGGCGGCGTTAATGCCGTCATCAGCGCAGCCTGCTGGCCGGCGCGCATCATCAGATCGGTCGGGTTGACAGTCGATGCCGCCACACGAACCACGACCTCGCCCGCCGCTGGCGCGGGCTGCGGCAAGTCCATCAGCTGCAGCACTTGCGGACCGCCAAATTCCATAAAACCGATTGCTTGCATGATGACTCCAGATGTCAATATTTGAGGTCGCTCGGACCTTCAGGCCTGGAGCAGCTTGCAGGCCTTGACCCGCTCGACGTCGGCGTGGAGCGGACGCTGGTAAGAAGGATCGCTGCGGTCACGCCGCGAGGCGGGGCCACCATTCATGAAGGCGCGCACCTCGTCGGACAAAATGGCCCGGGTTGAAGTGAACGAGGTCAGGTCACTCATGTCCGGCCGTTCATCCAGATTGGCCCAGTCACGCAGGCAAATCCGGTAGGCAATGGCCCAGGTACCGTTGCGGCGCTCGAACCGGTCAATATAACGGCCGCCATTCATCTGCATGATCTTGCCGCGTTTGTTCATGGCGACAAACATGAAATAGGTTTCGCCATGGGCCACATCGCCGTCGACGTCGCAGAGGTGGTTGCCGACGAAGTGCTGCGTCGACAGGTGCGCGTCGATGTGTTGTGCCAGCGCCCAATCCACGAACTCTGCCGCGGTGCCGACAAACTTGCCGTGTTCGTCGATGGCATCCACGTGGTAAGCCGACAACATGACTTCGCGGTCCAGGCGATCAGCGCCCCGGCAATAACGGTAAATGCATTCCTTGATCGCCTCGCGATCACGCAGTTCCTGGATTTCGCGTTGCAGTTGTTCAATGCTGATCGACATGGGCGTCCTTCTGTTCGGTGCAAGCGCTCTGAACCTGCGTCGCACTCGCCAGTCGTTTCAGAGCATCAATTTATGACATTATGCATGATACATACCTACCAACATGTCATCACTACACGCTTGCTCACATCGGCTCGGGCACACTCGGCAGGCCTGCCAGCGCCATCGCCAGTTCCTGCTCGTCATAGTGCTCGTCGGTGAGTTCACCGGCAAAATACTTCTGGTAGGAGCTCATGTCGAAGTGACCATGGCCGCACAGGTTGAACAGAATGGTCTCTGACTTGCCCTCGGCCTTGCAACGCAGCGCCTCGACAATCGCACCCTTGATGGCATGGTTGGCCTCGGGCGCGGGCACGATGCCCTCATGGCGCGCAAACAGCACACCGGCCTCAAAACACGCCACCTGGTCATACGCCACAGCTTCTAGCAAACCGAGTTCCTTGACGTGCGACACCATCGGTGCCATGCCGTGGTAACGCAGGCCACCGGCATGAAAGCCGGGTGGTGTGAACTGGCTTCCCAGCGTGTGCATTTTGGTCAGCGGCGTCATGTGGCCGGTGTCACCAAAGTCGTAGGCGTATTTGCCGCGCGTCAGTGACGGGCAGGCGGCGGGCTCAACCGCCACGATGCGCGGCTTGGGACCACCGCGCAGGCCGTGGCCGATGAACGGGAAGGCAATGCCGGCAAAGTTGGAACCACCGCCGGTGCAACCCACCACCACGTCGGGCCAGGTGTCGGCCATTTCCATTTGCAGCATGGCTTCCTGGCCAATGATGGTCTGGTGCAGCAACACATGGTTGAGCACCGAACCCAGCGCGTATTTGGTGTCGTCACGCTGCACCGCAAGTTCGACTGCTTCCGAAATCGCGATACCCAGGCTGCCGGGGTGGTGCGGGTTCTTGGCCAACACCGAGCGACCATACGCGGTTTCAGTCGAGGGCGAGGCAAAACAGCGGGCACCGTAAGTTTCCATGACCGCGCGGCGGTAGGGCTTCTGGTCGTAGGACACCCGCACCTGGAACACCTCGACTTCCATGCCGTAGAGCGAACCGGCGAACGCCAGCGACGTGCCCCACTGGCCGGCGCCGGTCTCGGTCACCAGGCGCTTGACGCCGGCTTCCTTGTTGTAAAAGGCCTGCGGCACCGCCGTATTGGGTTTGTGGCTGCCAGCGGGGCTTACACCTTCGTATTTGTAAAAAATCTTGGCTGGTGTGCCCAAGGCTTTTTCCAGGCGGTGGGCACGGAACATAGGGGCGGGCCGCCACAACTTGAAGACATCACGCACCGGCTCGGGGATTTCAATCTCGCGTTCCTGGCTCACCTCCTGCATGATCAAGGCCATCGGGAACAAGGGTGCCAGATCGTCGGGCCCCACCGGCTGCAGGGTGCCGGGGTGCAGCACCGCCGGCAAAGGTTTGGGCAGGTCGGCCTGCAAGTTGTACCAGAACCTGGGCATCTGGTTTTCATTCAAAAGGTACTTGGTTTGCTCACGCATCATGGCTCCTTGAAAAAGTCAGACAAAAACTCGTTTGCAGGACAACACCCCGATGCCCCAGGCCTTGGGCACCCGGTCGGGCTTAAAAGACCATGGTCTTGACGCCGGCGGCTGTGCCCAGCAGGCAGACCTGTGCCTTTTGACAGGCAAACACACCCACTGTGACCACGCCAGGCCATTGGCTGACCTCGGACTCGAAAGCCAGCGGATCGCGGATTTGCAAGCCGGTGACATCGACCAGATGCTGGCCGTTGTCAGTCACCATGGGCACGCCGTTGCTGAGCCGCACCCGGGCTTGGCCGCCCATGGCAGCAAACTGGCGAATGATGCGCTCGGTGGCCATCGGAATCACTTCCAGCGGCAAGGGGAACTTGCCCAGGGTTTGCACCAGCTTGGACTCATCGGCAATACAGACAAACTGGCGCGACTGGGCCGCCACAATTTTTTCACGCGTCAGCGCCGCACCGCCGCCCTTGACCATGTAGCCCTGATGATCGATTTCGTCAGCGCCATCGATGTAGACCGACAACTCGCCCACCTCGTTGGCATCAAACACCTGGATGCCCAGTGCCTGCAAACGCTCGGTACTGGCCACCGAACTCGACACCGCACCCTTGATCTGGTCCTTGATGGAGGCCAACGCGTCAATGAACTTGTTGACCGTGGAGCCCGTGCCGACCCCCACAATTTCGCCGGGCACCACGTACTTGAGGGCGGCCTGGCCAACCAGGGTTTTGAGTTCATCTTGTGAAAGTGTGGTCATGCTGGGTCCTTGCGCTTGTTGATCGGGGAAAATAACAAAAAATATTGTCAGGAATTATCCAATGGCTCTTGTGCCCTACGCCCTCACCCGCCCCTTTTTATTCAAACTGGACCCCGAAGCCGCCCACGAGCTCACGCTGCATTCGCTCGAACGCACCCAGGGCAGCGCCCTGAAATGGGCTTATGGCAGTTCCCGTGTGGACGACCCGCTGGAACTGGCCGGCCTGACTTTTCCCAACCGTGTCGGCATGGCCGCAGGCCTGGACAAAAACGCCCGCTGCATTGATGGCCTGGGCGCCATGGGTTTTGGTTTTGTCGAGGTCGGTACCGTCACACCGCTGGCGCAACCGGGCAATCCCAAGCCGCGTATGTTCCGGCTGCCGCAGGCACAGGCACTGATCAACCGGCTGGGCTTCAACAACGACGGCCTGGACGCTTTCATCAGCAACGTGAAGCGCTCCCGTCTGTACCAGCAGCGACTGACGGGAGCGACAGACACCTCGCCGATGCTGCTGGGTTTGAACATTGGCAAAAATGCTGCCACGCCCATCGAGCGTGCCACCGAGGACTACCTGACCTGCCTCGACGGTGTCTACCCCTATGCCGACTATGTCACGGTCAATATCTCCAGCCCCAACACCAAAAACCTGCGCAGTCTGCAAAGTGATGAGGCGCTGGATGGCTTGCTCGGTGCGATCTCGGAGCGGCGCGAGGCGCTGGCGCAGCAATACGGCAAACGCACCCCGATCTTTCTCAAAATTGCACCGGACCTCGACGCCGACCAGATCCAGGTGATTGCCCAAACCCTGAAGCGTTACGGGCTCGACAGTTCCGGCCAGGTCAACAACACCTGGGGCGTGATCGCCACCAACACCACACTCAGCCGCGACGCGGTCCAGGGACTGCCCCATGCCAACGAGACCGGCGGCCTGTCAGGCGCCCCAGTGCTGGCCATGAGCAATCAGGTCATCAGCCAATTGCGCGCGGCGCTGGGCCGTCAGTTCCCCATCATCGGGGTTGGCGGCATCATGAGTGCCGAAGATGCCCTGAGCAAAATCAGCGCCGGAGCCGACGCGGTGCAGATTTACACCGGCCTGATTTACCAGGGTCCGGGTTTGGTCAAGCAGGCGGCGGCCCTAATCAAGAAGTCCGTTTAATGGCGCCGAATTTAATTCGGCGTTTAATCGGGGTCAGATTCCAATTCTTTCTGGCGCTTGGTGCTGTTACTGGCCAAACGGGGTAAGGCAGCGGGCCTCAGACGCGCTTCGCTTTGCGACATCGGCCCACCGCCTTACCCCGCCTGGCCTGATACGACTGGGTTTTGCGAGTAAAAGCCAGATACATGACAGCCATCTTGATGTCCGGAAGTTGAATACTTGCGAAGCAGAGCCGCACTGCAGCAGGTGGGGTATTGGGTTCCGCCGATGTCGCAAAGCGAAGCGCGTCTGAGGTGGTGCCCAATACCCCACCTGCTGCCTGCACAGGCTTAAAGGCCTCCTTCAAAGCGACAAGCACACACAAACATATCAAGCGAGGAAACCAAAAGCGACATCCAGTCCCCCGGTAAAATGCCGCTCACGCACCAGCGCGATGCTGGTCACATTAACAACACCTCACAGGACTTTTGTCATGTCACTCTTTTCCGCTGTCGAAATGGCACCGCGCGACCCGATTCTGGGCTTGAACGAACAATTCAACGCCGACACCAACCCCGCCAAGGTCAACCTGGGCGTGGGTGTGTACTTTGATGACAACGGCAAGTTGCCTTTGCTGGGATGTGTGCTGGCCGCTGAAAAAGCCATGATGGATGCCCCCAAGCCGCACGGCTACCTGCCCATCGACGGCATTGCCGCCTACGATGCTGCAGTCAAGGCGCTGGTTTTTGGTGCTGACAGCGAACCCGTCACCTCGGGCCGTGTCGCCACCATTCAGGCACTTGGCGGCACTGGCGGCCTCAAGGTGGGTGCTGACTTCCTGAAAAGCCTCAACACCGGCGCCAAGGTGCTGATCAGCGACCCCAGCTGGGAAAACCACCGCGCGCTGTTCACCAATGCCGGTTTCACGGTCGAGTCCTACCGTTATTACGACGCGGCCACCCGCGCCATCAACTTCGAGGGCATGCTGGCCGACCTGAATGCAGCGGCGGCCGGCACCATTGTGGTGTTGCATGCCTGCTGCCACAACCCCACAGGTTACGACATCACCCCAGCCCAGTGGGACCAGGTCATTGCCGTGGTCAAGGCGAAAAACCTCGTGCCTTTCCTCGACATGGCTTACCAGGGTTTTGGTTACGGCCTCAAGGAAGACGGCGCCGTGGTGGGCAAATTTGTCGCCGCCGGCCTGCTGTTTTTTGTCGCCACCAGCTTCAGCAAGAGCTTCAGCCTGTACGGCGAACGCGTCGGTGCCCTGAGCGTGGTCTGCGAGAACAAGGAAGAAGCGGCCCGCGTCCTGAGCCAGCTCAAGATCGTGATCCGCACCAACTACAGCAACCCGCCCACCCATGGTGGTGCCATCGTGGCTGCCGTGCTGAGCACCCCCGCGCTACGTGCGCAATGGGAAGCCGAACTCGGCGAAATGCGTGTGCGTATCAAGGCCATGCGTCAAAAGCTGGTCGACGGCCTCAAAGCCGCCGGTGTCAAGCAGGACATGAGCTTCATCACCCAGCAAATCGGCATGTTCAGTTACTCCGGCCTGAGCAAGGACCAGATGGTGCGCCTGCGCAACGAGTTTGGTGTTTATGGCACCGACACCGGCCGCATGTGTGTCGCCGCCTTGAACAGCAAGAACATCGACTACGTCTGCGCCAGCATCGCCAAGGTCCTCTAAGGCTTCGGTCTTGAAAGCCATCAATCTGATTGGTGGTGGCCGGGTCGGCCAAACCCTGGGACACCTGTTGTCCCGGGACGGCCATTACCTGGTGCAAGACCTGCTGACCCGCAGCAAAGCGTCAGCCGAGCAGGCCCTTGCCTTCATTGGCTCGGGGCGCCCCGTCGCCCGGATACAAGACATGCGCCCTGCCGACCTTTGGCTGCTGGCGGTGCCGGACGGTCAGATTGCACCTGTCGCGGCAGCACTGGCAAGCTGTGATGCCTTACCCCCGGCCAAGGTCTTTCATGCCAGTGGCGCATTGAGCGCACTTGAACTTCAACCTTTGCGAGACCAAGGCTGGCAGGTGGCCAGCGCCCATTGCCTGCTGAGTTTTGCTACCCCGAAGTTGGCACTGCAGCAGTTCGCCGGCACAACCTGTGCCCTCGAAGGTGATACCGAGGTGATTGCCGAACTCAAGCGCCTGATGACCCGCCTGGGTGCCCAGTGTTTTGAGGTCCGCACCGAAGACAAACTGCTCTACCACGCCGGTGCCGTATTTGCCACCAACTTCCTGCCCGTCTTGCAGGACCTGGCCGAGCAGTTATGGCAACACACTGGCATGCCTTTGCATTTGCAACAAAACCTGCGCGCCAGCCTGCTGCAAAATGCCGTCAACAACATCACAGCTTTGGGACCGCAAGCCGCCCTGACCGGCCCGGCTGCCCGCGGTGACATGTCGCTGGTGGCGACCCAGGGGCTCGCCGTGCAGCAGTGGAACACAAATGCAGGCGATGCCTACCAGGCATTAAGTTTGCTTGCTCGACAATTGGCGCAAGGCAAAAACCTTGTTTCTTGACCTCAAAGGCTGGCATCGCACCAAATTGGCAAATATTTAACACTAAACGATAATTTTTGTCAGCTACGCGACAAGCAGACTAACTCAAGACCTGTTATATTGCACTGCAACATTTCCATAAAAGGTGAAGTCTCATGCTCTACAAGTTTTACGAAACCCAACGTTCTTTGATGGAGCCATTCACTGATCTGGCGCAGTCTGCGGCCAAGGTGTATGGCAATCCACTGTCCGTGTTCGGTCAGCACCCGCTGGCACAACGCATTTCGGCTGGTTACGACCTGTTGCACCGTTTGGGAAAGGACTATGAGAAGCCTGAATTTGGCCTGCGCACCGTGGATGTGGACGGTGTTGAAGTGGCGATACACGAGCGTGTTGAGGTAAAAAAACCGTTTTGTGAACTGCGCCGCTTCAAGCGCTTTTCCGACGATGAGGCCACGCTGTCCAAACTCAAGGGCCAGCCTGCGGTGCTGATCGTGGCGCCCTTGTCAGGTCATTACGCCACGCTGCTGCGTGATACCGCCAAGACCATGCTTAGGGACCACAAGGTCTACATCACCGACTGGACCAACGCCCGCCTGGTGCCCACCTCCGAGGGGGATTTCAGTCTGGATGACTACGTCAATTACGTGCAGGAATTTATCCGCCATGTGCAAGGCCGTTATGGCAACTGCCATGTCATGAGTGTCTGTCAGCCTACCGTGCCGGTGTTGGCTGCGGTGTCGTTGATGGCCAGCCGGGGCGAACTGCCACCGCTGAGCATGGTCATGATGGGCGGCCCGATCGACGCCCGCCTGTCGCCCACGGCGGTCAATAACCTGGCCATGAACAAGAGCATTGAGTGGTTTGAACACAATGTGATTTACCGCGTGCCAACACGTTTCCCGGGCGCCGGCCGCAAGGTCTACCCTGGCTTCTTGCAACACTCGGGCTTTGTGGCAATGAACCCCAGCAACCATGCCCGCAGCCATTACGACTACTTCAAGGACTTGATCAAGGGTGACGGTGCCAGCGCCGAGGCGCACCGCAAGTTCTATGACGAATACAACGCCGTGCTGGACATGGACGCCAAGTATTACCTCGACACCATCAAGGTGGTGTTCCAGGAGTTCAACCTGGTCAACGGTACCTGGGACGTGAAGGGTGTCGACGGCAAGATCGAACGCGTGCGCCCGGAAGACATCCGCAACACCGCCCTGTTATCCGTCGAAGGTGAACTGGACGATATCTCCGGCTCGGGCCAGACCGCCGCCGTGCACACCATTTGCACTGGTGTGGACAAGGCCGACCAGCGCCATATCGAGGTGGAAGGCGCAGGCCACTACGGCATTTTTGCCGGACGCCGCTGGCGCGAAGTGGTTTACCCCCAGGTCAAGGATTTCATTCTGGCCTATCAGCCCAAGCCGGTTGCAGAAACCCCCGTCGTGGCGGCCCAACCACCGGCTACGGTGTTGATCAACCCGGAACCAGACGTACCTGAAACCGCCCCAGCGTTCGTTTTGCCAAAGCCAAGCAGCAGACCCGCAGTGAAGGTGAAGACAGTTGCGACAAAAGCAAAACCAGCCAGCAAGGCTGCTGCGCCAGCCGTGACGAGCAAAGCGCCTGTCGGCCAGGCTGTGGCCAACGTGGCGGAACCCGCCAAACCGGCGCGCAAGCGGCCGACTCAACGGCACGGATGAAGCCTGGCGTTGCCGAATTGTTGGCGGTTTTGCCGCAAACCCAGTGCACGCGCTGCGGATATCCCGACTGTGCCGCCTATGCCCAGGCGCTGCATGAAGGCAACGCCGACATCAACCAATGCCCGCCCGGCGGCACCGTTGGCGTTAGTCGCCTGGCGGCGATCACCGGGCGTACGCCCAAACCATTGAATCCGGAGCACGGCCTGGAAGCGCCGCGCACAGTGGCGTTTATCGACGAGGACTGGTGTATTGGCTGCACCTTATGCATCAAGGCCTGCCCGGTGGATGCGATTGTGGGTGCCAACAAACTCATGCATACCGTGATCGAGCCCTATTGCACCGGCTGCGAATTGTGCCTGCCGGTGTGCCCGGTGGACTGCATCAAGCTCGAGAATGTCAGCGGCGAAGCCACAGGCTGGGCAGCCTGGTCACAGCAGCAGGCGGATGAAGCCCGTCAACGTTATGAATTTCACAAGCTCAAGGCTCAACGTGAAGCGCTTGAAAACGCGCAAAGACTGGAAGCCAAGGCGGCATTGAAGTTGTCCGACTTGGCAGCTCATTCCCAGCACACCGACCCGGATGTGCTGGACAAAAAACGCGCTGTGATCGAAGCCGCGCTGGCCCGGGCACGGGCCAAACGCGACGCAGCGCCCTAAGACGCCAGTCTGGCAAACGCAGCCACTACCTCGGGCGGTGCCTGCACCATCTCGATCAACACCCCCTCGCCGGCAATCGGAAACTCGTCATTGGCCTTGGGGTGCAAAAAGCAGATGTCAAACCCTGCGGCGCCCTTGCGGATGCCTCCGGGCGCAAAACGCACCCCCTGCGCCGTAAGCCATTCCACTGCCTTGGGCAGGTCATCGATCCACAGGCCCACATGGTTCAGTGGCGTGGCATGCACCGCGGGTTTCTTCTCGATGTCCATCGGTTGCATCAGGTCCACCTCGACTTTGAACGGGCCGGCCCCCATGGCACAAATGTCTTCATCGACGTTTTCACGCTCGCTCTGGAAGGTGCCAGTGACCTGCAGACCCAGCATGTCGACCCAGAGTTTTTGCAGGCGGGTCTTGTCCGTGCCACCAATGGCAATTTGCTGGATGCCCAGTACCTTGAAAGGCCGCTGACTCATACAAACTCCACAATGGGTTGGTCGACGGACAGGCTTTCGC
>JBEGLK010000022.1:0-23501 GCA_041183605.1 Pseudomonadota bacterium | reverse complement strand
GAAACCCTGGTGGACCGCATTTATCACCTCGACCGCGGCTACGACCAGATGGAAGCCAAGCTGCGTGGCCTCGGTGCCGACATTGAAAGAGTGAAATCATGATTACGCTGGCCCTGTCCAAAGGACGCATTTTTGAAGAGACCTTGCCGCTGCTGAAGGCCGCGGGCATCGAGGTGCTGGAAGACCCGGACAAATCGCGCAAGCTGATCCTCACCACCAACCAGCCCGATGTGCGGGTGCTGGTGGTGCGCGCCACCGACGTGCCGACCTATGTGCAATATGGCGGCGCCGACCTCGGCATCACCGGCAAGGACACGCTGCTGGAACACGGCAGCGACGGCCTCTACCAGCCGCTCGACCTGCAAATCGCCAAGTGCCGCATCAGTGTTGCGGTGCGCTCGGATTTTGATTACCCGAGCGCGGTCAAAAAAGGTTCTCGTTTGACTGTGGCCACCAAATATGTGGCGATCTCACGCGACTTCTTTGCCAGCAAGGGTGTGCACGTGGACCTGATCAAGCTCTACGGCAGCATGGAGCTGGCGCCGCTGGTGGGCATGGCTGACGCGATCGTCGACTTGGTCTCCACCGGCAACACGCTCAAGGCCAACCATCTGGTCGAGGTTGAACACATCATGGACATCAGCTCGCGCCTGGTGGTGAACCAGGCGGCGCTCAAGCTCAAGCAGGCGCCCATTCGCCGCATCATTGATGCCTTCGCTTCGGCCATTGGCAAGTAACTGTAATCAAGACCATGACAGCGCTCGCCACGCCCGCCCGCCTTTCCACCACCAGCAGCAGCTTCGAGGCTGAATTCAAGGCGCGCCTGCATTGGTCGGCAGAGACCGATGCCGGCATCGAACAACGTGTGGCCGACATTCTGGCCGACGTGCAGCAGCGCGGTGATGCGGCGGTGCTCGACTACACCCAGCGCTTTGACAGCCTGCAGGCCGACACCATGGCCGGGTTGGAATTGACCCAGGTTGAACTCAAACAGGCGTTTGATGGCTTGCCCGCGGTCCAGCGCGACGCCCTGCAAGCGGCCGCAAAACGGGTGCGCAGCTACCACGAAGCGCAGCGCAAAGCCAGCGGCGAAAGCTGGAGCTACCGCGACGAAGATGGCACCTTGCTGGGCCAAAAGGTCACGCCGCTGGACCGGGTTGGCATTTATGTGCCGGGCGGCAAGGCCGCGTACCCGAGCAGTGTGCTAATGAACGCCATTCCAGCGCATGTGGCGGGGGTGGGTGAGATCATCATGGTGGTGCCTACGCCGGCACGTGACAAAAACTCGGCATCTGCCTCGCGTGGCGAAAAAAACCCGCTGGTGCTGGCCGCCGCTTACGTGGCCGGTGTCACACGAGCCTTTACCATTGGCGGCGCCCAGGCCGTGGCGGCGCTGGCTTACGGTACCGAAACCATCCCCAAGGTCGACAAGATCACCGGCCCTGGCAACGCCTATGTGGCGGCGGCCAAACGCCGTGTGTTTGGTACCGTCGGCATCGACATGATTGCCGGGCCCAGCGAAATTCTGGTGCTGGCCGACGGCTCCACGCCGCCCGACTGGGTGGCCATGGACCTGTTCAGCCAGGCTGAGCACGACGAGCTGGCGCAAAGCATTTTGTTGTGCCCGGATGCGGGCTACATCGAACAGGTACAGGCCAGTATCAACCGCCTGCTGCCAGAGATGCCCCGCCGCGAGATCATCGCCAGGTCGCTCAGCGACCGCGGCGCATTGATTCTGACCCGTAGCATGGAAGAAGCCTGCGAGCTCAGCAACCGGATTGCGCCAGAGCACCTGGAAGTGTCCAGTAGCGACCCGCACCGCTGGGAGCCGCTGCTGAAACACGCTGGCGCCATTTTTCTGGGCGCTTACACCAGCGAATCGCTCGGAGATTACTGCGCCGGTCCCAACCATGTGCTGCCCACCAGCGGCACGGCGCGTTTTTCATCCCCGCTGGGTGTCTATGATTTCCAGAAACGCAGCAGCTTGATTGAAGTCAGCGAAGCCGGTGCACAAATTCTGGGCCGGATCGCGTCCACGCTCGCACATGGTGAAGGTCTGCAAGCCCATGCCCGCGCGGCTGAGATGCGCCTGCGCTGAACTGACAGGGCTTCTTTCCTAAAGAACGGCCAGTCCGGCGCGCACCAGCATCCACTCTGCGCTGTCGTTCCAGACATCCATCTGGACAATCTTTCCATGGCGCACCACATACCTGTCGACATAACGGTTGCCTTCAAATGGCGTGCCGTCCAGCCACTCGCCGAATAACGTGCCGATGTTGTAAACGATGGCTTCTTCATCGTTGGCGCCAACCGCCAGATCGGTTCGCTCAAAACGCTTTTTCACCCATTTGTAGCGCGCGGCGTTGAAGGCGCTGGTCTCCGACGGGTCGCGCATGGCGCGTCCTCCGGTAAAGCGGATGCGCAACTCCGGTGAGGTGAAGGCGCGCGCGCCCACCGGGTCGGGAATCATGATGATGCGCAGAAACTCTTCCACGATGTCCTTGGGGTCCAGGCCTGTCTTTGGGATCATTTTCATTCCTTGATGGTGGGCGAACGTCTGCTGGCGCGTGACAGTGGTCTCAAGCAGCTTTTGTTCCATGGCCTTGTGCGGGGTTGTACCGTCGGTCTGCACCGTTTTGCACGCCACGCGCATCGCAACATGGGACGAACTGCACAAGCTGGGTGCATGTTGCGTACATTCCTCGCCTGGATTGCATACAAAACGATGGCACGGCGTTTGCGTACTGTACTGGAACATGAATGCAGACACCGCTTCCATCAGTGCCATCGAGGTTGTTGGTTTGACCAAGCGTTATGGCTTGGGCAAACCGGCTGTGGACAATATCAACCTGCGTATTGCCCGCGGCAGTTACTGCTGTTTGCTCGGACCCTCGGGATGCGGCAAGAGCACCACGCTGCGCATGATTGCAGGCCACGAATCAGTCAGCAGCGGCGACGTGTTGTTGGACAACCGAAACATCACCGATCTGCCTGCTGCCGAGCGCGGTACGGCCATGATGTTCCAGAGCTTTGCGCTGTTTCCCCACCTGAGTGCGCTGGAAAACGTGGCTTTCAGCCTGAAGATGAAGGGGGTGGCCAAAAAAGAGCGGCAGGCCAAGGCGCAGGACCTGTTGGAGCGCGTTGCCATGGGCCATCTGGCCGCGCGCAAACCCGGTGAGTTGTCTGGCGGCCAGCAGCAACGCGTGGCGTTGGCTCGAGCCTTGATTACAGAGCCGAAAGTCTTGTTGCTGGATGAGCCGCTGTCGGCACTCGATCCCTTTTTGAGAATCCAAATGCGCGCCGAATTGCGTCGCTGGCAAAAGGAACTGGGTCTGACCTTTATTCATGTGACTCACTCACAGGAAGAGGCCATGGCCCTGGCTGACACTATGGTGGTGATGAACCACGGCATCATTGAACAAAGTGGCTCGCCACACGCTGTTTACAACAAGCCGCTGAACGAGTTTGTGGCGCGTTTCATGGGTGGCCACAACGTGATCTTCACGTCTGCCGGCAAGATCGGTGTGCGTACCGACCAGACCCGCATTGCCCGCGTTGGATCTCCCGAAATTGACGGTCTACCCAGCTTGGCCGCGCTGGTCACTGACGTGGAGTACCAGGGCACCTATGTGCTGCTGGGCCTGCAAAACCCGGCTGCCAAACATGCTGTGGTTGGCAGTGCTGACTACTCCGTGATGCTGTCCGAAAACCAGTTCTACGCCACGCCCTTTGCTGTGGGCGACGCCGTGCAACTGGCCTGGTCGCCTGAGTCCGCGCATGCGTTGCAAGCCTGATCGATCCAATGTTTCCCCCATCCTTCGCAAGAAGTTCCACCACCCCAAAGGAGTTACCACCATGTCAGATTTAAAAAAAGATGCTTCCATTGACGCCCTCGCCATGCGGCGTCGCACCGTGCTCAAGGGCACGGCCGGCATCCTGGCCGCCGGTATGTTTCCGGCGGTGCACGCGCAGGAGAAAATCGTACTGCGCTACCTCGGCACTGCGGTTAACCAGGACAAGCTGATTGCCGAGAAGTTCAAGGCCGACACCGGGATTGAAATCCAGTACGTGGCCGTCACCACCGACGACGTGACCAAGCGCGCAGTGACCGCACCCAACAGTTTCGATCTGATCGACACTGAGTACTTCTCGCTGAAGAATATTGTGCCCACAGGCAACCTCAAGGGCATTGACACCAAGCGCATCAAGAATGCCGACAAGATCACCAGCTTGTTCACCAAGGGTGAAGTCGCTGGCAAGAAGGTGGGTGACCAGGGCACCGCCCCCAAGAAAACCATTTACCTCGAAGGCGAAAAAAGCAAGGTCTTCGCCAAGAGCCCGACGCAATTCATGTCGCTCATCCCGACCGTGTACAACGCCGACACCTTGGGCATCCGCCCGGACCTGATCAAGCGCCCGATCTCTTCCTGGGCCGAATTGCTCAACCCCGAATTCAAGGGCAAGGCCGCCATCCTCAACATTCCCTCCATCGGCATCATGGACGCCGCCATGGTGGTCGAAGCCATGGGTCTCTACAAGTACCCAGACAAGGGCAACATGACGAAGAAGGAAATTGACCTCACCATCAAGACCCTGATCGAAGCCAAGAAGCAGGGCCAGTTCCGCAGCCTTTGGAAAGACTTCAACGAGTCGGTCAACCTGATGGCTTCGGGTGAAGTGGTGATCCAGTCGATGTGGAGCCCAGCGGTGACCGCCGTGCGCACCAAGGGTATTGCTTGCACCTTCCAGCCACTCAAAGAAGGTTATCGCGCCTGGGCCTCCGGCTTTGGTCTGCCGGCAACGCTCTCGGGCAAGAAACTTGACGGCGCCTACGAGTTCATCAACTGGTTCCTCGATGGTTGGGCTGGTGCCTATCTGAATCGCCAAGGCTATTACAGCGCAGTTCTGGACACCGCCAAGGCCAAGATGGAGGCTTACGAATGGGCCTACTGGATGGAAGGTAAGCCAGCTGCACAAGACATCAAGAGTCCGCACGGCGACCTGCTGGCCAAGAAGGGCGAAGTGCGCGACGGTGGCAGCTACGAGCAACGCATGGGCGGCATCGCCTGCTGGAATGCAGTTATGGACGAAAACGCCTACATGATCCAGAAATGGAATGAGTTCGTTGCAGCCTGACCGTTGAACACCCCGGTCCAGGCTCACTGCGTGTCCGGCGAAGCCGGTCCCGCGGTGTTTCTGGCAGGAGCCTCGCGGCGCTTGCCGCCTTGAATGCAATGTGATTGATTAACTGGTACCTTCTTATGAGCGCGCCTGCCGTATCTCAACCACCTTCCGGTTCCGCACCGGGGCGCACGCTTGCGGCCTGGTGGCAGGCGCTGCCATTGACAACCGTCTTTGTACTGTTTTTTTTGATACCGCTGGCGTTGGTGCTGATGGTCAGTTTCTGGGATTACAACCAGTACGAGATGCTGCCCGATTTCACCCTCAAGAATTACCTTGCCGTATTTGACGGCTGTCTCTCCGGTGAGGACATGTGTGTCACCTTCAAGACCTATCTTTCAACGCTCAAGTTCAGCGTGCTGGTCTGGTTTTTGACCCTGGTGATTGGGTTTGCCGTCTCCTATTTTTTAGCCTTCCATGTGCGTTCCAGCGGCGTGCAGGTGGTGCTTTTTGTACTCTGCACGATTCCCTTCTGGACGTCCAACGTGATCCGTATGATTGCCTGGGTGCCATTGTTGGGGCGTAACGGGCTGGTCAACGATGTGCTGGTGCATACCGGCGTGGTGCATCAGCCTGTGGAGTGGTTGCTGTTTTCCAGCTTCTCGGTGGTGCTGGCCTTTGTGCACCTGTTCACCACTTTCATGATCGTGCCAATTTTTAATTCCATGATGCGCATCGACCGCAGCCTAATCGAAGCTGCTGCCGACAGCGGCGCCACAGCCTGGCAGACACTGTGGAATGTGATCGTGCCACTGTGCCGCACCGGCATCATCATCGGCTCCATTTTTGTCATCACCATTGTCATGGGGGATTTCGTCACCATCGGCGTCATGGGCGGGCAGCAGATTGCTTCGGTCGGGAAGATCATCCAGGTACAGACCTCGTATTTGCAGTTCCCGCTGGCGGCGGCCAATGCCGTCATCCTGCTGTCGGTGGTGCTGATGATCATTTGGGCGCTGACCCGCATGATCGACATCAGGAAAGAATTGTGATGATCCGAGAAAAACACGCTCCCGGTTTCTGGTTGCTAGCGATCTTTTTTGCGGCCTACGTCTTGTTCCTCTATGGCCCCATGCTGGTCATCGTGGTGCTGAGTTTTCAAGGCCCCGAGGGCGGGCTGACTTTCCCCATGCGCGGCTGGTCCATACACTGGTTTCACAAGCTCTCCGATGGCCTGGGTGTGGTGGACATTGGCGCTGCTCTGTGGCGCTCACTAGGCCTGGGCCTGACCGTTATGGCGTTGACCGTGGTCTTTTCGGTTCTGGCCGGGCTGGCCTTCCGCAAGAAGCTCAGCGGCGCCAGCATTCTGTTTTTTTTGGTGGTCGCCAGCCTGATCATGCCGTCCATCATTGTGTCGCTTGGCATTGGTCTGGAGTTCCGCCTGCTCGATGCCGGCATCAAGAGGCTGCTGGAAGCTTGGGGCTTGCAAAGTGCACAGGAAAACTATGGCACGGCGTTGGGCATCTACACATCGGCTCTGGGTGCGCACCTGACCTGGACACTGCCTTTTGGCCTTCTGATCATGTTCGCTATCTTCAACCGTTTTAACCCGGCCTATGAAGAAGCCGCGCGCGACCTGGGTGCAACCCCCTGGCAGGGCTTCCGGCATGTGGTGCTGCCGCTGATAGCGCCCTCCGTGGTCGGTATTGGCATGTTCGGCTTCACGCTCAGTTGGGACGAAATTGCCCGCACCTCGCAAGCCATTGGTGATGTGAACACGCTTCCGCTGGAACTGCAGGGGCTGACCACCACGGTCACCACCCCTTCCATTTACGCGCTGGGTACCGTGACCATGGTTGTTTCCTTTGTGGTGATGGGATTGGCCGTGGGTCTGTCGAGTCTGTTCGGGCGGCGCCAGAAGGCGCGGAGCGCGTCATGAGCGAACCGGTCCTACTGACAGAGAATGATATCTACGAGCGCATGGTCGAGACCATTCTCGATCACCGCCTGCCGCCGGGCACCAAGCTGGTGGAAGACCGACTGGCCACAGCCTTCGGTGTCTCGCGTACCCGCATCCGCCCCGTGTTGGTGCGCCTGGCCAATGAACAAATCGTCACCCTGACCATGAACCGGGGTGCCACGGTGGCTCAGCCCACCGAGGCCGAGGCTCGCGAGGTGTTTGAGGTACGACGCATGATCGAACCCACACTGATCGCCTGCTTTATCGCGCAGGCCAGCGCCGACGACATTGCCGTGTTGTCGCAATGCATCAAGCAGGAGGAAGAGGCCCATCTGGACGGAGAAACGCGTCGCGCTATTCGCCTCTCTGGTGACTTTCACCTGCATATTGCCAACGCCGCGCAGCACCAGACCTTGGGTCGCATCCTGCGTGAACTGGTGTCGCGCACCTCGCTGATCCTGATGACCTACGGCACTCACATGCAGCCGCAACGCGATACCAGTCGTTGCGGTTGCCAGGAGCACCGGGCCTTGTTGGACGCCATTCGCCTGCGTGACGCAAAAGAAGCAGCGCGTCTGATGAGTGAACATCTGGTCCAACTTGAATCGCAGCTGCAATTCAACCAGGCCGACGCCAACGTGCCCGACCTGTTGTCGCTATTCGGCCCCGAACCTGCATTGCCGGCAGAAGTTTGAACATGCGCCGCCTGTTGTTGATCAATCCCAATACCTCGGCGTCCATCAGTGCGCTGCTGCGAAGCCATGCGCAGACGGCAGCTGGGCCGCAGGTGCAGGTGCTTACGCACACGGCGCATTTTGGTGCGCCTTATATTTCCTGCGAGGCCAGTTACGCGGTGGCGGCGCACGCCACGCTGGATGCCTGGGCCGTAGCCATCAGCCCCGGGCAGGCAAGGTTTGATTCGGTGCTGATTGGCTGCTTTGGCGACCCCGGCTTACTGGCACTGCGCCAAGTCAGTCAGCTACCCGTAACCGGCCTGGCCGAGGCGTCATTCGTCGCGGCGGCGGCGCAGGGCCGCTTCGCCATCGTCACGGGTGGCGAGCGCTGGCAGCCCATGCTGGAGCGCCTGGCGCACAACCTGGGTTATGGCGAACAGTTGGCTGGCATTCACGCGTTGACCGCCACTGGTTCAGAACTGGCGGCTGATCCATGCGCTGCGCAGCTGCTGCTGGCGCGAGCCTGCAATGAGGCGGCGCGGTGCTGGGCTGTACAAACGGTGATTCTGGGGGGGGCTGGTTTGGCCGGCATGGCGGCGCAGATCCAGCCGGTCGTCGCTGTGCCTGTGATCGATAGCGTGCTGGCCGGTGTAGCGCATGCAATACGGCACGCCCAGCAGGAAACTCTGCAGCCGAATCAGATGTTTGACTTTGCCTGGCGCGGTGTATCTGACGAACTGGCAGCGACCGGGCTTTAGCTCAGTCGGTGCAAATCAGCTGCGGCGCGCGATCACGCGCAGTGTCCCGATCGCGTGCGCCACGGTGCGGCCTGCCTTGTCGGTCACGGTCACCTCAACGCTGGCCAGGGAACGGCCGGCGCGCATCACCCGGCCTTCTGCCATCAATGCCTCGCGTGCCGGCTCCAGGTAATTGACCGTCAGGGACACCGTGGTTGCGCCTTCACCGGCGGTGTAGGCGGAGCGCATGGCTGCGCCCATGGCCGCATCAACCACCGCCGCCACCACGCCGCCGTGAATGTCGCCACGGCTATTTTGAAACTCTTTCCGTCCCTCCAGGTGCACACGCGATGTGCCTGCGGGCAGGCCCTGCTCAATGCGCAGGCCAAGATGTTGGTAGAAGGGGCGACCCTCGTTCGGATCACGATCCTGCGATGTTGGATGCGTTGTCATGTCGTTTGGCGTCTGTGTGCTGATGTGTCTAAGCCAAACCCGCCGACTTGGGCAGGGACTGGAGTGCCAGGGTTTTGGTTTCAAGGTAGCCGCGCAACCCTTCGACACCACCGAGGCGACCCATACCCGATTGCTTGAAACCACCATAAGCAATCAGCATTTCGGTCCGGTGGGTGTTGTGCGCCACGGTGCCGGTGCGCAGTTGGCGGCCAATGCGGTAAGCACGTTCCACGTCGTCCGTGAACACGGCGCCGCCGAGGCCATAGACGCTGTCATTGGCGACTTCCACGGCTTGTGCCTCATCGTCAACCGGAATCACTGCCAGTACCGGGCCAAAAATTTCCTCGCGGCTGATGGTGGCGTGGTTGTCGACATTGCCGAACACGGTTGGTTCAATATAAAAGCCGCGTGTCAGGTGGGCAGGTCGCTTGCCGCCGGTTGCCAGCGTTGCTCCCTCGGCGATGCCCTTGGCGATGTAGCCTTCAACTCGGTCGCGCTGCATGCGGGTCGCCAACGGCCCCATTCCGGTTTCGGGGTCGAAGGGATCACCAACCTTCACGGTGGCGTAATAGGCGCACAGTGCATCGACCAGGGCGTCATGCCGGTGCTTCGAGACCACGATGCGGGTGAGCAGGGAGCAAGTCTGCCCGGTGAGGAAGGTGGCACGTTGTGCCAGCAGTTTGGCTGCGGTCTCGAGGTCGAAGTCATCACAAACGATGGCGGCCGACTTGCCACCGAGTTCAAGCGTGCTGCGTGCCATGCGTTCGCCGCAGATGGAGCCGATGCGCCGGCCAGCCACGGTGGAGCCGGTGAACGAAATCTTGTCGACGCCAGGGTGCCGCACCAGCAGTTCCGAGACCGCGCGGTCTGCCGTCAGGATGTTCACCACGCCCGGGGGCATGCCAATGTTTTCGCAAGCCTCGGCGATCAAATACCCCAGGCCGGGGGCCTCGGGAGAAAACTTCAGAACCACCGTGCAACCGGCCAGCAATGCGGGGGCGAGCTTGATGGGCGTGATGTTGGTCGGGCCGTTCCAGGGAATGATGATGCTCACCACACCAACCGGCTCATGCACCAGCAGTCCGACATAACCCGGGGCACCTGACGGGTGGCGTTCCTGGAATTCGAAGGTGTCGGCCAGGCCAGCGTAGTAACGGTAGGCGTCGCCAATGGTTTTTGTGATCGCCAGGGCTGCGCTGTTGACAACACCTGACTCACAGCTCCAGATCATGGCACTGCGCTCTGCCAGCTTTTCCATTTCAGTTGCCAATGCCGTCAGGTACTTGGCGCGCTCAGCCGGTGTCAAACGTGGCCAGGGGCCTTTGTCGAACGCCTTGCGGGCGGCCGCTACGGCCAGATTGACATCGCCCTCCTGTGCCTCCGCCACGATTGAGAACAATTCTTCCGTCGAGGAATTGATGACCTTGAACTGCGATGAGGTGGAGGGTGTTACCCACTTTCCGTCGATGTAAAACTTGTCCGAGTTTTTGATTGGGCTGGTCATGCTCATTGTTTTTTCTCCAGTTGACTGTATCGAATCAACCAGCCTTCCGGCTGGTCAAGCTTAGGTGCATGTTTGTGAAAGGAATCTGGCGATCATGCCAGATTGTTTTTTTGATTCGTTATTACGAACAAAAGATCATATATGCGATATTTTGAAGTTTACGAAAGTTGTCTGAGTCTGTCAAGATCTCGTTGGACTAAAAACTCGTGTAACGAGCTTGAACCAGGCGCCAACTGGCATGATGCTTTGCCATCTTGATATTGAACTGCAGTCGCCAGGGATTTTTCATGTCGTTGATCGTGGCATGAAACACACCGCGCCCATTCAGCGTTGCTGCGCTGGCGCTCACATCAAGCGCCAGCGACGACTCATCCAATTCAATCCGGTGGTAATCAAATGCACCACTACGGACAACATCAAGCCACTCCGCCTTCGGCTGCTTGTAGCCTGTGATGTGCACCAACATAAAGTCGGGGCACAGCAGCCCATTCAGGATGTCAGTGCTTGCGCTCACCATCGCAGAATGGTACGCGTTCAGGACGCTCAGTACCTCTGCTCGCGGGGCTTTCAAATCGGCGCTCATTGCTCAGACATAGACAGCAAACCCGGGTCCAGTCGCGCACCTCGAATGGCAATCTGCGACATTCGGTCTGCGATGGTTTTCAAATCGCCTTCCTCCAGAACAACCTGGACCGATTGCAGGTTGTCATCGATGTAGGCAATTTTGTCCATGCCGGGAATGGGAACAATCCATGGCTTTTGCGCGAGCAACCAAGCCAGCGCAATTTGTACCGGCGTCGCGCCTTTTCGGGTGGAGATGTCTCGCAACATGTCTACAAGCGGCATATTGGCTTTGATAGCGTCCGGCGTGAAGCGCGGAAATGTGGCGCGAAGGTCCGTGCTGCTGTCAAACCTGGTGTTCTCATCGATTGAGCCTGTCAAAAATCCAGTGCCTAGCGGCCCCCAAGGAACGAAGCCAATCCCAAGCTCTTCGCATATAGGCAACACTTCCGCTTCCGGCTCACGAGTCCAGATGGAATACTGGTTCTGCACCGCTGCAACAGGATGCACCGCATGGGCCCTGCGAATGGTGGCTGCTCCCACCTCGGACAAACCATAGTGGCGCACCTTGCCCTGTTGAATCAGGTCTTTTAATGTGCCGACCACATCTTCAATTGGCACATTGGGATCGACACGATGCTGATAGAACAAGTCAATGGTGTCGGTGCGCAGACTTGTCAAGGAGGCTTCGGCGACGGCGCGGATGGTTGCAGGGCGACTGTCGGTGCCCACGATGGCGCCGTTCTCCAGCTTGAAGCCGAACTTCGTTGCGATGACGACGTCCTTTCTCACGGGCTGCAGGGCTTTGCCGACCAACCTTTCGTTGGTGTAGGGGCCATAGGCCTGGGCGGTGTCAAAGAAGTTGATGCCCCGGTCTACCGCAGCGCGCAGCACCCTGATGCCTTCACTTTCATCCACAGCACGACCGGTACCGAAGCTTAAATTCATGGCACCCATGCCGAGCGCAGAAACGGTAAGACCGCTGGTTCCCAATTGACGCATTTTCATCATTGCACCTTTTCAAGAGATTGATTTGTTGAAGGAGTGCAACTGTAGTGATCAAGCCATTTTGTTTCGACCACGATCTTGCCCAACATGTGCCGTTCTTGCCAATAATTGAAAATCACTATTCGTGGTGGGCGGAAACAGCACACAATTGCTCATCTTAGGAAATTCCCGTGGCAAAGAAACGCAATATTCCCGACATGACCTCGGCGGAAGCATTGGACACGTATCCTGCCGGCCTCAAGGTCGCCAGCGGTGGCGGCGCAGCTTGGCGCGATGTGAAGGCCTCGATTTTTTCCCTCAGCAGCCAGGCCGAGCAGTTCCCCATGCCAGCCGTGGTGGAGCCCTTCATTGTCTGGGTCATTTCGGGTGAAGCCGAGACCATGGAGCGTCAAAACGCGCACAGCGACTGGATCGTCAGCCATGTCAAAGCGGGATCCTTGTTTTTGACTGCTACGGCCGTGCCTTACGAGTTTTGCTGGCGGCGGCTGTCGCGGGAGCCATTCCAGGTGATGATGGTGATTCTCAGCCTGCCTTTGTTTGGGCAGGCCTTGCATGAGGTGTACGGCAAGAAAGCCGAGTCAGCCTTCATCCCTGATCATTCCGGGTTTGAAGATCCACCTTTGGTGGCCCTCTTGGACCACTTGCGCCGGGAGGTCCCGCGCCCAAACGCCAGTGCGCTTTTTGTGCGTGGTATCGGTCAGACGATTGCGGTGCATCTTGCACGGCACTATGTTGACTTTCGCTCGGAAATCAGAGAAGACCGCTCCGCATTGCCTGCCTACAAGCTCAAAGCCATTACCCAGTGGATGAGCGAAAATTTGGCACAGGAATTCAGTCTGGGCAGCTTGGCCAAACAAGCGAGCATGAGTGAATCCCATTTCAACCGACTGTTCAAGCGCGCCATGGGCATGCCGCCGTCTCAATACCAGATCCAATTGCGGCTGGACCTGGCGCGGCAACTGCTTCGGGAAACCAAACGCAGTGTCATCGACATCGGACATCGCAAACGAAGTGGGCTACGTCAATCCAAGTCACTTCGCTCGCTTGTTCGGCAGGGCATCTGGAATGACGCCCAGCGAATACCGGCGGCAATCGACGTAGCTGGGGTGGATCACTACCTTGAAGCGGTCAGTCGCAAATACGAGCATCTGGTCGACCGCTTCCAGTTACGTTTTGAATGGGACGGGCCAGGGAGTACGGGGG
Source organism: Pseudomonadota bacterium (assembly GCA_041183605.1). Lineage (GTDB taxonomy): Bacteria > Pseudomonadota > Gammaproteobacteria > Burkholderiales > Burkholderiaceae_C > Rhodoferax. Next base: position 10,280 of record JBEGLK010000022.1, on the reverse strand, counting down.
CAAGACCACGACACTCGACCACAGTTAACGATGAGGAATTCCGGTAACTCTATGCAAGGGTTTGGCTGAAGAGGTACTTTTGTAGTCACTCAAAAGTGACCCCCGAAGTACCTCTCGCGCCGGTTATCCGCTCAACTTGTGGCCAGTTCAGAACACAAACACACCCTTGCCGGAAGACTGTTGGTCGAAATGTTTGTAGGCTTGTTCTGCTTGATCCAGATGCCAACGATCAGTGAAAAGGCGGTCTACATTCAGGCCGCGCTGCGCAATGAATTCGGCACACTCCATTTGTCCGACAATGGACATTGAGTACGACGTCAACAAAGTGAGTTGTCGATCCAGATTGGACTTAAGGTCAAAACTAATTTGTGAACCGAGTCCGACGTAACAAACTTTACCCCAAGTGGTGACAGCAGCAAGTGCCTCCATTGCAGCCTTGGTTGATCCAGAGGTTTCAACGGCCATTTCCGCGCCGTGGCCCCCTGTTAATTCCTTGATGGCTGTAGTCGAGTCAACTTTGCTGCCATTAAGAACTGCATCAGCACCGAAAGATTTCGCGAGCTCAAGGCGTTGGTCGTCGATATCAACCGCAATGACACGAGCACCCCGGGCAGCCGCAAGCATTGTCACCGACAGCCCCACTGGCCCTTGTCCGTAGACGGCAATGGTTTCATCTCCACCCATTTGAAGACGTTGCAGGGCGCCCCAAGCTGTGCCTGTGCCGCAAGCGATGGCGGCGCCAGCCGCGTAACCCAGACCTTCGTGCAAACGCACAAGCGTGCTGGCCGGAACCCTCATGTAGGGAGCATGTGCGCCGTGCGCATTGGAACTGTAAACAATCCGAGTAGGAGGTGCGCACAATTGTGGCCAACCCTTGCGGCAATTCGGGCAGACGGAGCATCCATGGTAGTGGTGAACCATGACGCGATCCCCGATGCGTGCGACGTTGGTCGGAACTCCAGCGCCCACCGCAGCAACAATACCGCATGGCTCGTGACCACCGATATATCTTTTCTCCGACGGCAATGTCGGGTTGTATGGCGCACGATAGGGATGCAAATCACTGCCACACATGCCTGATGCCTTGATTTCGACAACAACTTCACCCATGCCAGGCACCGGATCATTTACTTCAATCAAGCCGACTCTTCGGTCTCCTAGAAATGCCACACCCTTCATTGGAGTTCTCCTTCTGCGCTGAGATGATTTCCGGCAACTGCCCGCCGGAAAGTTTTGTACTTATTTCGGACCCATATTGGCAGCACGTACAGCCTTACCCCATTTTTCCAGTTCGGCGCGCTGAAATGCACCCAGCTTGTCGCCGGCCAAGTCAAGCGGTTCCATGGCATAAGTGTCATAAATATCGGTTACGTACTTGGTCTTGAGACCTTTGTTGAGGATATCTATCATCGTGGCAGCAATTGCGGGGGGTGTCTTGGCTGGGGAGTAGGCTGCGAACCAACCCAGAATTTCGTAGCCAGGAACACCTTCCTCTGCCATGGTTGGTACATTAGGAAATCGGGAGTTCCTCGTGTTCGAGGCTGCCGCAACCAGTTTGACCCCTTTTGAGTAGAAAGCACCTATGGTTGCGGCATCCACGACCATGACGTCAAGTTCACCGCTCACCATGTTGGATCCCGCATCGTTGAAGTTTTTATACGGAACAGGCAGCAACTGAATGCCAGCAGCAGTTTGCAGCATCTCTCCAGCCAAACGCGTGGTTGTTGAAGCGCTACCTACGGTGTATTTGCCGGGGTTGGCCTTGGCTGCGGCGATAAATTCACGCACCGTCTTGGCAGGCGTTTTTGCGCCAAGGTTCACCATCAACGTGATCTTGGCTACACCCACCAACGGAACAAAGTCAGCGATTGGATCGTAGGGGAGGTTGGCGATGACATGTGGATTCACAGCTTGCGAAGAAATTGTCGTTAGCAGGATCGTGTAACCGTCCGGAGGTGCCGTTTTGACGGCCTGAACTCCGATGACTGCTTCGCCACCAATCTTATTCTCAACAATCACATTAACACCCGAGGTTTCAGACATGCCACGCGCCAAAGCCCGTGCAAGTACGTCTGTGGAAGAACCCGCGTTGTACGGAACAACCAAACGGATTGGTTTGTTTTTATCAGGATAGGTGTCAGCAGATGCAAGTCCTGTCACCATCAACGAAGCAGCAAGGAAGCAACGAAATAATCGCATAGAGGTCTCCTAGTTTTTCAGTTACTGATTTGATATCTTCACACAAGCATTAGCAGCATGACCGCATTGATGCAGCCCATCGAAGGGCTTTTTGCATTATGCATGGTTCGTCAATATCGAGCAGTATTTTCTGAGTGCTCTGAATACGCTTTAGACATTCGATCAGCAAACCCTGTTTTAAAAGTGAGGAAATTTACCTTGCGAAGAGCTGATAGCGATGACCGTTCACGGGTTGGCAACTTGTCCCTCTATGAGACCGAAAGCTCTGCAAGAAATTTACGATGACCAGCATGTGTTGCATCGACCGGTTGGGTCCGCCGTCGTAATTTGGCCCCCTATGCCAAAAACTTGAATGACGCCTTTTGCCGCAACTTTCGACAGCTTTCACACCGCCTGCGCTAGTTCCTGTTAATCGCTTGATCGCGAAACCTCACGCGCTTTTCAGCATGCCCTTTTGCTCGATGAAACTCACCACCTGTGCCAACCCGTCCAGCGTTTTCAGGTTGGTCATGACAAAAGGCTTGAGCCCCTTGGGCGTGCTGCGCATGCGTGTGGTGTCGGCGTGCATCACATCCAGGTTGGCGCCCACGTAAGGGGCCAGATCGGTTTTGTTGATCACAAACAAATCGCTCTTGGTGATGCCGGGGCCACCTTTGCGCGGAATTTTTTCGCCTGCGGCCACGTCGATCACATAGATCGTCAGATCGGAGAGCTCGGGGCTGAAGGTGGCGGCCAGGTTGTCGCCGCCGCTCTCGATGAACACGACGTCTGCGTCGGGAAAATCCACCAGCATGCGGTCGATCGCTTCCAGGTTGATGGAGGCATCTTCACGGATGGCGGTGTGCGGGCAACCACCGGTTTCCACGCCCATGATGCGCTCGGCCGGCAAAGCGCCGCTCACCGTCAGCAGGCGCTGATCTTCCTTGGTGTAGATGTCGTTGGTGATGGCCACCAGGTCGTACTGTTCGCGCATGGCTTTGCACAACATTTCAAGCAGGGTGGTTTTGCCGGAGCCCACCGGGCCGCCAATGCCGACGCGCAAAGGAGGCAGGTGTTTGGTGCGGTTCTTGATGTGATGTAGCTGGTTCATAAGGTGATGTTCAGGAGCGGAAAAGTCGTGAATACTGGACTTCGTGCTGGGCACTCAGAATGGCCAGCATGGGTGAAAAGGCCTGGCGCGCATCGTCTCGCAAGCACAAGGCGTGCTCGACGGCGGCAGGAATGGCGGCTGACAAGGCGGACAGTATGCGTTGCCCGGCGCTTTGGCCCAGCGGCACCGATTTGATCGCCGCCTGCACCATGTTTTCGGCCCAGCCAAAGGCATAGGCCAGCAGGCACTCGCGCACGGGCGCGCCGGTCGCGCTGGCGGCCAATGAAAAAGCCAGTGGATAGCTGGACTGCAGCTCGGCCAGCAGTTCGATTTGTGATGGCTTGGCGGTGGTGTGGTTGCGTAGCCAGTCCAGCAGGGAGCGCCCCATCTGTTCGGTCTGCGCCCGTAGCTCACTGCTTTCGCGCGTTTGCAGCACCCAGGTGTTGAGCTCGGCAATGCGGGTCGTGTCGGCGGCATGCCAGGCGGGGATGGCTTGCGCCAACACAGCCAGATCACCGCGTGCCAGGCTCAGCTCAAGCTGGTCGAGCAGCCAGGCTGAGGCTTCGGATTCGGTCGTGACACGGGCGGTATCCACCGCGGCTTCCAGGCTTTCCGAGTAGGAAAAACCGCCGATTGGCAAGGCCGGTGAGGCCAGCCACATGAGCTGCAAGAGGCTGGCAGCAGGCACGGCTCCGGTATCAAGCGTTGGCATGTTTCAGTGCGCGTGGTTATGGTCGCCATGGACATGACCGCCATTGGCATAGGCGCCGCTTTCGGGCTCAAAGGCTTCATTCACTTCCACCACGGTCAGGTGCATGGCGCGCAACATGTCGGCGAGCACATGATCGGGCTCGATCTTGAGGTGGTCGGGTTTGAGTTCGATCGGCACATGGCGATTGCCCAGGTGGTAGGCGGCGCGGGTCAGGTCGAAACTGCTGCCGTGGCTGCTGCAAGGCGTGATGCGCAGCACCACCTGCGGTGCCGCAATGACCTTGATCAGCGAGCCATCTTCTGCCACCAATACGTCGCCACCGCGCAGCACGGTACCGCGCGGCAGAAAGATGCCAAGCTGCCGGCCCAGGGTATCGTTGGCTTCAAACCGGCTTTTTTGTCGCAGGTCCCAGTCCAGCTCGACGCTGGCTGCGCGCTTGAGCACAACGCTGGCCAGGCCATGGCCGGCCGATATGCATTTGGAAATTTGGAGCATCGTGAAAAATCTTTCTCTGGAATCAATATGGCGCTGTCACGCTTATCATTGGCCGTAGTGGGCGACGATGCCGCGCCACAGCGCATTGCGTTCCGCACCCATGTGTGTACCGCTGGCATCGCCCGAAGCATCCTTGGCCACGGCCAGGTGCACCAGCACCAGCTTGAGCTGTGGGTCCACCACGATGGCCTGACCATAAACACCCAGCAATTCAAAGCTGCGCTTGCTTCCTGGCAAGAGCCAGGTCTGCAAGCCGTAGCCGAGGTAGGTGCTGCCCTTGTTGTTCATGCGTCCGGGACGGAAGGCCTCGGGCTGCTGGCTGGCATCAGTCATTTGCAGCAGGTAGTCCCGAGAGATGACAGGCTGGCCGTCGCGCTGGCCATCGTTGGCCATGAGCCAGCCCAGGCGTGCATAGTCGTGCAAGGTGGCATTGAAGTTGCCGGAGGCCAGCTCGATCCCGTCCACGGGATTCGTCAACCAGGTCGCCGTTGACTGCGCCCCCATCGGTTGCCAGAGTTTCTCGCCGACATACTGGCATAAAGTCTTGCCGGTTGCAGCACGCAACACCAGACCCAGCATCTGGGTTTCGACACTGGCATAGTTGAAACGCTCACCTTCGGGCGCTACGCGCTCATTGATAACCCGGGCCGCTTCGATGGCACCCGACAGGCGTGCGGTCTGGTTGAAACGCGCCAAATCGTCTTTGCCTGAGTAGTCTTCGGTGAAACGCGCGCCCGACGCCATGCGCATCAGGTTGATGATCTTGGTACCACCGTACAGAGTGCCCTTGAGCCGTGGCTCGTATTGCGCCGCGGTATCGTCCAGGGATCGGATGTGGCCTTCCTGCAGCGCCTTGCCGATGGCCAGGGCCACAATGGTCTTGGCCATTGAATTGGACAACATGCGTTGTTCCGGCTTGCGCTCGTAATTGAGGCGTTCGGCAACAATTTCACCGTCCTTGAGCACGAGCAGGGCAGTGACGCGCTGGCGCTGCATGTAGTCGTCCAGTGTGAGTGTGCGGCCTTCGAAACGATAACGAAAGGCGGCCTCCTCGGCAGCCTTGGGCAAGGGCAGGGGGGTCTTCGCGGGCTCGACAACGCAGTGCGGCGAGAGTTGGTCCATGGCACTGAATGAGCCAACGCGGTAGGCCTCCTCAAAGGCACGTCCAAGCCGGGGCGCCAGCGGATAGCCGGCAGATTTGCCCAGCAGAGTTTCGTCAGGCGCGGCAAGGCACGAAAGATGGAGCGATGCGGCTACCAAGGCCAGCAAGGCGGATCGATGGATATTCATAACCCGAAGTATGCACAGGTCGGGCAGCCAGGCCCCATCAAAAAAGGAAATATCGCTGCGCCATGGGCAGGCTGGTGGCTGGCTCGCAGGTCAGCAACTGGCCGTCGGCGCGGACGCTATAGGTCTGTGCGTCGATTTCCATGGTTGGCAGGTAGCTGTTGTGCACCATGTGCTGCTTGCGGATGCCACGGATGTTGCGCACCGCGCTGACGTTCTTGGCCAAACCGAAGCGCTCCTGGATGCCTGCGTTCTGGCCTGCCTGCGAGACAAAGGTGATCGAGCTCTTCGCCAGCGCGCCGCCATAAGCGCCAAACATCGGACGGTAGTGCACCGGTTGCGGTGTCGGAATGCTGGCGTTGGGGTCGCCCATGGCGGCCATCGCGATGAAGCCACCCTTGAGGATCAACGCGGGCTTGACACCAAAAAATGCCGGTTTCCAGATCACCAGGTCGGCCCATTTGCCAACTTCGATCGAACCGACCTCGTGACTGATGCCGTGTGCAATCGCCGGATTGATCGTGTATTTGGCCACATAACGCTTGACCCGGAAGTTGTCGTTGCGCGCGTTGTCTTCGGGCAGGCTGCCACGCTGCTGCTTCATCTTGTGCGCGGTTTGCCAGGTGCGCAGGATGACCTCGCCGACGCGGCCCATGGCCTGGCTGTCGCTGCTCATCATGCTGATCGCGCCCAGGTCATGCAACACGTCCTCGGCCGCAATCGTTTCCTTGCGGATGCGGCTTTCGGCAAAAGCCAGGTCCTCGGCGATGGCGGCATCGAGATGGTGGCAGACCATCAGCATGTCGACGTGTTCGTCAAGGGTGTTGACCGTGTAGGGCATGGTCGGGTTGGTCGAGCTGGGCAGAAAGTTGGCCTGGCCGACCACGCGCAGGATGTCGGGGGCGTGGCCGCCGCCAGCGCCTTCGGTGTGGAAGGCGCAGAGGGTCCGACCCTTGGTCGCGGCGATGGTGTTTTCGACAAAGCCGCTTTCATTAAGGGTGTCGGAATGGATCGCCACCTGAACGTCGTGCTCCTCGGCCACGTCCAGGCAGTTGTCGATGGCCGCCGGTGTGGTGCCCCAGTCCTCGTGCAATTTCAGGCCGATGACGCCCGCGTCGATCTGTTCGCGCAAGGCGCCGGGCAGGCTGGCGTTACCCTTGCCCAGGAAGCCCAGGTTCATAGGGAAAGCGTCGGCCGCCTGCAGCATGCGCTCGATGTTCCAGGCGCCAGGGGTGCAAGTGGTGGCGAAGGTGCCGGTGGCAGGCCCCGTGCCGCCGCCCATCATGGTCGTGACACCACTGGCCAGCGCTTCCTCGATCTGCTGCGGGCAGATGAAATGGATGTGGGAGTCGATGCCGCCAGCGGTGACGATATTGCCTTCGCAGCTGATGATTTCGGTGCCCGGTCCGATGATGATGTCGACGCCAGGCTGGGTGTCCGGGTTGCCTGCCTTGCCAATCGCTGCGATGCGACCATCCTTGAGGCCAATGTCGGCCTTGACGATGCCCCAGTGGTCGACGATCAGCGCATTGGTCAGCACGGTGTCGACCGCGCCGCTGCCCGCTGGCCCGTGGCCGATGCCGTCACGTGTCCGCTGGCTTTGCGCCATGCCGTCACGAATGGTCTTGCCGCCGCCGAACTTGACTTCTTCGCCGTAGCCCCCGGCGCGCAAGGTGTAGTCCTGTTCCACCTCGATCAGCAGATCGGTATCGGCCAGTCGCACTCGGTCACCGACCGTGGGGCCAAAAATTTCTGCGTAGGCGCGTCGTCCTATGGTGGCCATCAGAGTGCTCCCTGCGTCAGTGCGCGAAAACCGTAGACCACCCGGTCGCCTGCGTAGTCCACCAATTCAACCGTGCGTTGTTGCCCGGGCTCAAAACGCACTGCCGCACCCGATGCGATGTTCAGTCGCATGCCCTGTGCTGCCGGACGGTCAAAGTGCAAGGCCGCGTTGGTCTCGGCAAAGTGGTAGTGCGAGCCGACCTGTATCGGCCGCTCCGAGGTGTTGGTGACCACTTGCGTGCAGGTGCGTCGTCCGCTGTTGAGCGTGTGCTCGCCCGCGTCGGTGATGATTTCTCCGGGAATCATGCGTGTGTGCCCTCTCAGATCCATTGCAGCAAGAGCGCACCGCCGCTGGCTGCCACGGCTGCCCCCGCACTGCGCGCGAGCCAGATACTGTTGTGGCGCAGCACCCAGCCCAGCCCCAGGCCGGTCAGGTGCAGCAGCACGGTGGTGCTCAACAGGCCAGCGAGAGTCAACCAAGCGCTGGCATTGCCGGCAAGCTCCAATCCGTGCGCGACACCATGGAACATGGCGAAACCGCCCACCAACAACGCTGCGGCCAGCCCTGGCAGGTGCAGACGTGACACGACCAGCAGGCCAATCACCAACAAGGACGATGCAATCATGGGCTCAACGGCGGGCAGCGTGATGCCTTGCAAGCCCATCACGGCACCCACCAGCAACAGGCTGGCAGACCCCAGCGGACCCCACAGCAATTCTGCCCCGGCACGTCGTGCGGCGAGTGCGCTCCAGAGCCCCACGGCGACCATTGCCGCCACATGGTCGAGTCCGCCAAGCGGATGGCCAAAGCCCATCAGGAAGCCGGTATGGCCGTGCGCATCGACGCCGGTATGCGCGTTGGCCCAGCTGCACAGGGTGCTGGCAAGGACCGCCAGGGCCGCTTTGGTGGGAAGGCTGTTGAACGGGGATTTCATGGTGTGCCGGCTCCTGAATCGGGTCGTAGAAGGTAGGTTGTGAGAGGCATGATCAGACAATTGGCTGGTGCACAGTGACCAGTTTGGTGCCATCGGGAAAAGTGGCTTCGACCTGAATGTCCGGGATCATCTCGGCAATGCCGTCCATCACGTCAGCACGCGTCAGCACGGTGCGGCCAAAACTCATGAGTTGCGCCACGGTCTTGCCGTCGCGCGCACCCTCCATCACGGCACAACTGATCAATGCCATGGCTTCCGGGTAATTGAGCTTGAGGCCACGCGCCTTGCGGCGTTCGGCCAGCAGTCCTGCGGTGAACAGCAGGAGTTTGTCTTTTTCACGAGGGGTAAGTTCCATATAACTTTTAATGCAAAACCCGTGCCGAGATTTGTCATGGCATGAAAACTGCACCACAACAGTGTGACTTCAGAAACCCATCCTCACTCAATTTTGACTCATCAAGATGCGCCTTCGCAGCGCATCACGCTGGTGCGCCGGGACTACAACGGCTGGGTGGCCAGCGAAACGCTGGAAGATTACGCCTTGCGCTTCACGCCGCAGGGTTTTCGCCAGTGGTCCGAGTGGCGTGTGGCCCAAACTGCGCTGGGCGGAGCTGCCGCCTTTTTGATTCTGGAGGCGGTGGGCGCCACGCTGCTGGTGCAATACGGTTTTGTCAACGCGGTGTGGGCGATTCTGGCGACCGGGCTGATCATTTTTCTGGCGGGTCTGCCGATCAGCATCTACGCTGCCAAATACGGCGTGGACATGGATTTGCTCACGCGCGGTGCGGGTTTTGGCTACATCGGCTCAACGCTGACCTCGCTGATTTATGCGACTTTCACCTTTATCTTTTTCGCGCTTGAAGCTGCGGTCATGGCCTACGCGCTGGAGCTGGCGCTCGATATTCCGCCGCGCTGGGGTTATCTGATCTGTGCCTTGGTGGTGATCCCTCTGGTGACGCATGGCGTGTCCACGATCAGCCGCTTGCAGGTCTGGACCCAGCCGCTGTGGCTGCTGATGTGGTTATTGCCATTTGCCTTTGTGTTGTGGCGCGAGCCTACTGCCTTTGCAGGTATAACGCACTATATTGGTGACAAAGGAATCTCTGATAGTTTTAGTTTGCCCTTGTTTGGTGCGGCGCTGACGGTTGGCGTGGCGTTGATGACACAAATGGGTGAACAGGCCGATTACCTGCGCTTCATGCCGGCATTAAACGCCGCCAATCGCCGGCGCTGGTGGTTGGGCGTGTTGCTCGGTGGGCCAGGTTGGGTGGTGCTGGGTGTGATCAAAATGCTGGGCGGCGCCTTGCTGGCTTACCTGGCCATCAGCCACTCGGTGCCGCTGGAGCGCGCGGTAGACCCGAACCAGATGTACTTGGCCGCCTACGAATATGTGTTCCCGCATTACGGCTGGGCGGTGGCCGCCACCGCCTTGTTTGTGGTGCTGTCGCAAATCAAGATCAATGTCACCAACGCCTACGCCGGCTCGCTGGCCTGGAGTAACTTTTTCTCGCGCCTGACACACAGCCACCCCGGACGTGTGGTGTGGGTGGTGTTCAACACACTGATCGCCTTCATGCTGATGGAGATGAATGTGTTTGCCGCGCTCGGCGAAGTGCTCGGGCTGTATTCCAACATTGCCATCGCCTGGATGATGGCGGTGGTGGCCGACCTGGTCATCAACAAGCCGCTGGGCTTGAGCCCCAAAGGCATTGAATTCAAACGTGCGCATCTGTATGACATCAATCCGGTGGGGGTAGGCGCGATGGCGCTTGCCTCGCTG
>JBEGLK010000021.1:0-16980 GCA_041183605.1 Pseudomonadota bacterium | reverse complement strand
GCAACTCGAAGTGCAAAGCTGCGCAATTCGTGATTGATGACTTCCGGCGCCTCGAACATCGGGAAATGGCCAGCGCCGGGTATCACCAGAGCGTCAGAATCCTTCACCAGCTCACGCACCACATCCATGAAAGGCGTGCTCATGCCTAGACTCAAGGGCTGCCGCTTCCTTAGCGCACCATCGTGGTAGGTGGTTTGAAGGACGAGCGCCGGCACCTCCATCTGACGCAAGGTGTCAAGACTACGCGCAGGGTCCCACCGAACGGCTTCCAGGTACAGATTTCTGCCAAACGTCGTGTCCATCAGGGGAAGTCGGGCCAAAACACGCTTTTTCTGATCCTCATCGCTCGACTCAACAAACATCTCTTCGAAGTGGCGCGACGCATACGAGGTAAATCCCTCTTGATCAATCAAGCCGGAGGCCAGCTTGACGAGTTGCTCTGCCTCACCGGAATAGAAGGCTCCTTCTATGAGCACCATGCCCATCACATTCTTGGGTGATTGGCTGTAGGCTTCACGAATCACCTTGCAGCCCAGGCTGTGTCCAATCAGAATGATTTCTTGCGCTCCGCAGGCCTCCTTCGCGGTATTGACTGCATTTGCCAGCTCGACCATCGTCGCAGCAGCGGGCAAGGGCGAAGATCCGTGCCCGGGAAGGTCCAGCGTGATACAGGTGAATTGGCCCGATAACGCCTCAACCTGGGCACGCCAGTCATCAAGCGAACATCCAAAACCGTGAACGAAAAGAAGTGCCGGTTGCCCCGATCCCGTGATTTGAATATTCAGACTTTTAGCTTGGGTCATGTTCCACCTGTCTCTCAAATTGAGCTCACGATCGGTCAATCCGATTTGCCAACGGGAACCACATGGGTGTTGGAGAGGCGGTCCACGGTCAGGGCCACGGAATTGACCTGTCCGTTTTCACCCAGATCGTTGATGGCCATCTGGTAAAAGCTCTTGATCTGGTTGCCAAAGGTCAGGCTGACACCTGAGTCGTCGCCCAACTTGCAGGCGAGGCGAATGTCCTTGTGCAACATGCCCAGCGAGAAGCCCGATGCCAGCTTGCCGCTGATGATGTGCGACTTCATGAACGTTTCCACAAAGAAGTTGCGGCCCGAACTGGCCATGATGATGTCAACCGCTTTTTCCGGTGCAATGCCATTTTTCACTGCAAGCGCAATCGCCTCCAGACTGAGCAAACGCTGCCCGCCCGCCAGCAGGTTGTTGGCCAGTTTGGCAACGTGACCAGTACCCACTTCGCCGGCATAAAAAATATTGGGGCTGATGGCTTGCAGGACCGGCAGGATGCGCTCGTATTGCGCTTGGGCCGCCCCTACCATGATGGCGATCGTGCCCGCCGTCGCCCCCGCGGGACCACCGCTGACGGGTGCATCCACCATCTCAATGCCGCGAGCGAGCAGCTCGGCAGCGATAGAGCGTGTGATCGTCGGGTCACCACTGGTTTGATCCACGATCAATGTTCCGGCACGCATCGAAGTCGCCAAGCCCTGGTTGCCGAAGATGGCTGCGCGTACGTGTTCAGAGGTCGGCAGGCACAACATCACGACATCACATTCAGCACCCAGCGCAGCCAGACTGGGGCTGGACGTGGCCCCCTGCTGCACCATACGTGCCACTGCCTCGGGGTTCAGGTCGTAAACCTGCAATGGATGCGTCAGTTGCAGCCGTTGCGCCAGCGCGCCCCCCATACTTCCCAGTCCTACAAATCCAATTTTCATTTCACTCTTTCCTGTTTCAAAATTTTTTGGAGCCAACGCGGTCATGTTTTTGCGTTGAGAATCCTTACCCGAGGGTCAGCGTGTAGTCTTCAGGTACCACATGGGTACCCGCCAGCTTGTCCATGACCAGGGCCACGGTATTCACCTCAGCCTCGCGCCCCATCATGTTCATGCTGACCTGGAAAAATTCACGGACCGTGTTGGTGCAAAACATCGGGACACCCGAATCGATGCCCAATTGCGCAGCCAGCTTGACGTCCTTGTGCATGAGGTTGAGTGAAAACCCGGTGGCAAGCTTGCCCGAGATAATGCTCGAGCGCACAAAGGTTTCAATAAAGAAATTGCGTCCGGAACTGGCCAGCAGGATATCTGTCATGGTGCTGGGGTCAACCCCGTTTTTGTCGGCCAGTGCAAGCGCCTCCAGCGTGGCCATGCGGTGCGCGGCCGATACCAGGTTGTTGGCCAGCTTGGCCACATGGCCTGCACCCACCGCGCCTGCGTGAAACACGTTCGGGCTGATGCCTTGAAGAACTGGCAAAACACGCGCGTACTGTTCTGCGTTTGCGCCCACCATGATGGCAATGTTTCCACGTTCTGCGCCCGCGGGGCCGCCGCTGACCGGTGCGTCGATCAAGTCCATGCCGAAACCCTTGAGCTCCTGGGACATGGCGCGTGTCTTGACCGGATCACCCGTGGTCTGATCCACCAGCAACACACCTTGGCGCGCGCCAGCGGCCAAACCATTGGGTCCAAAAACGGCCTTGTGCACATGGTCGGACGTGGGCAAGCACAGCAGGATCAGGTCACACTGGTGCACCATGTCTGGCAAGCTGTCACAGGCATGTGCGCCTTTGGCACATTGCCGTGCGACCGCCGCCGAATCCAGGTCATAGACGAAAACCGAGTGTTTGTTGTAGAGGTGCTGGGACAGGCGACTGCCCATGGTGCCAAGGCCGACATAGCCAATATTCATGATGACTCCTGGTTGTAATTGATTTTTCCGGGGCTAATGTAGGAGCATTTGCATAGGCCGTCTAATGAAGTTTTTTGATGTTTATGTTTTGCCTTCAAGAACGTTTTCCAACAAAAGGTTAAGAATTGCGCCTACCACGGCGTTGCATAATCCTCGCTTATTAACTTATTGGGCGGCTGACGACAGCGCCCAGGTGTATTCATGATGATTGACCTCGTTCAGTTGCGCACGTTCGTTGCAGTCGCCGAAGAGGAACACCTCACCCGCGCGGCTGATCGGCTGCACATCAGCCAGTCGGCGGCGAGCGGCCACGTCCGGGCAGTGGAGGAGGCACTCGACACACGCCTGTTTGTGCGCACCAGTCGCAGCCTGCAGTTGACGCCTGCCGGCAAGATGCTGATGCAACAGGCCAAAACCGTGCTGCAACAGGCCAAAACCGTGCTGCATGAGGCCTCGCAACTCACGGCATTCGCCCGCGAAATGCACGGCAAGATCGAAGGCACCATCGTGATCAGCGCGGGCAGCGACCCTTCCTTGAGCCGGATCGGCAAGGTGGTTTCTGCATTGCGTGCCAAACATGAGTTGGTCTCCGTCGATTTGCATGTCAGAAATTCGTCGGCAACGCGTCAGGCGTTGAAAACCGGTGAGGTCGATGTCGGCATGTTGCTGGGAAGCGCGATGGATGTCGGATTCACCTGTTACCACTTGGCCAACCTGCAGTTCCGGGTCGCAGGCCCGGTCGCCTGGAAGGAACAGATTGAGGCCGCAGACTGGGAGCAACTGGCCCGCCTGCCCTGGATCACGCCTGGAGACAGCCGCCTCGCCTATTCGGCCATGCTGAACCAACTTTTTGGCGAGCGGGGTCTCTCGCTCAATAACGTTGTGCGCTGCGACAGCACAGCGCTGGCCCGTTCTCTGCTGGAAGATGGCGTGGGCATGATGCTGATGCGCGACCACCATGCGCTGGAGGGGGAGCGCGAAGGTTATCTGGCTATTTCACCCATCGCTCGCGCCGAGTTTGGTTCTTATATTGCACACGTTGCCACCCGTGGCAACGACCCGTTGATCCAGGCCTTTGTCGATGCCGTCAAAGTGGCCTGGCCTGAAATGAAACCCGCGGCGCCGCACTCGCCTCACACGCTGCCCTGAGTGCAAGCGGGCGCCCCGGCGCTTGCATCAGTCCACAATGATGTTTTTTGCCACCGCGAGCTTCTTCCAGGTGGCGTAGGTGTCCCGAACACGCGCACTGAGTTCGCTAGGGGTCAAAGCGACAGCTTGGTTGCCATCGGCCTTCAGGACTTCTGCGTACTCTTTCGACTTGGTCAACTCATTGACTTCCCGATTGAGGCGCTCCACCAAGGCAGGTGACATACCTGCAGGAGCCCACAGACCGACCCAAATGTCCGCTGCGTAACCCGGTACGGCAGACGCCATCGTGGGCAATGCCGGAAATGCACTGCTCGGCTGAAGCGTTGTCACAGCAATGGGGCGCACCCGCCCGGAACTGACGCCGGTGGCCAGGGTTGAATAAGCGGCGATGACCATGTCGATGGTGCCTCCCATCAAGTCGGTCATCGCGAGTGCAGCGCCACGATAAGGTACGTGCATGATGTTGATCTTGGCAGCATCATCCAAAAGCTCTTGCGCCATGTGTGCGATGGTTCCTGTGCCACCGGTACCGTGTGTAAGCGCCCCCGGTTTGGCGCGCGCCGTGGCCACCAGATCTGCCGGTGTCTTGATGTTGGAACTGGCGGACACGCCAATCACCAAGGGGCCTTCACCTAGCACCGCGAGAGGGATCAGATCCTTGGTCACATCGAATGGCATGGTACGCGAGGTGGCAGCCACCGTCAGCAAACTCGACGAGATGACCATCAGCGACGACCCATCGGTGGGTCCTTTCACGACCGAGGTCGCACCAATCAGGCCATTGGCGCCTGGACGATTTTCAACGATGACACTGGTTCCGAGCTTGGGGCCTAGCCTGACAGCCAGGGCTCGTGCAATGACGTCAGTGCTCGCGCCGGGCGCGAACGGCACCACGATCTTGATGAGCGGAGGAACCGGCACCTGTTGCGCCATGACCGTTGCGGAAAATGCAAGTGCTGAGAACAGCACCCCGAGTGACTTAACCATGACCTTAATCCTTCCAATATTCAAAAGCGGATAGGCAAAATATAATGCATTATGCGTTTTGTATGATAGGTGAATACCCTAGCCTGGGAATCATCAGATCCGGTAGACTGCGCAAATGGGTGTTGCTCCATTCTTGGGGTAGCAGGTTTTAGCGAAGGTCGGGCCGCCTCGCTGGGAAACTACATTCATGAACACCCCTACCTTGATCCAGATCGTCAGTGCCTTGCTGTTCGGGCTGGCCATCCTGCATACTTTCTCCACCAAATTTTTCGAGCGCCTGGCGCACACACAGCCACGTCATGCCGGCATCTGGCACCTGCTGGGTGAAGTTGAAGTGGTATTTGGCGTTTGGGCCATGGTGCTGATGGTCTTCATGTTTGCCGCTTCAGGCCAACAAAGTGCAGTCCACTACCTGGAAAACCGGAACTTCACTGAACCCATGTTTGTGTTTGCCATCATGGTGATTGCCGGAACCCGGCCCATTCTTCAGTTCGCTGGCGCAACAGTCCGGTTCCTGGCCAAGTTCATGCCGCTGCCGCGCAACATGGCACTGTACTGTCTGCTCCTGGCCTTTGTGCCGCTGCTGGGCTCATTCATCACCGAACCTGCAGCCATGACGCTGGCAGCCCTGATGCTGCGCGACACTTTCTTCAAACATAGCGCTTCGAACAAGTTCAAATACGGCACTCTGGGTGTGCTTTTTGTCAACATTTCCATCGGTGGCACGCTGACACCTTTTGCAGCACCTCCGGTCCTGATGGTCGCAGGCAAATGGAATTGGGACATCTGGTTCATGGTCTCCACCTTCGGCTGGAAAGCCGCAACTGCAGTCGTCGTAAACGCTGGCTGCATCATGATGCTGTTCAGGAATGAGCTGAATCGGATCGCGCCTGAGTCTCCCACTGAAGCGCGATCTCCCTGGGCCGTCACAGCAATGCACTTGCTGTTGTTGGTACTGGTGGTCATTTTTGCCCACCATCCCGCCGTGTTCATGGGCGTCTTCCTGTTCTTCATGGGTTTTGCGACGGCCTATGAACGCCATCAGGACAAACTGATTTTGCGCGAAGCCCTGCTGGTTGCATTTTTTCTGGCCGGGCTGGTCGTACTTGGCGGCCAACAACAATGGTGGCTGGAACCCCTTCTCATGGGCATGGACGGCAACGCGGTATTTTTTGGCGCCACGGCCTTGACGGCCATCACCGACAACGCCGCGCTGACCTATCTCGGCTCGCTGGTCAACGGGCTGAGCAATGATTTCAAGGTGGCGCTGGTGGCCGGCGCAGTCACCGGTGGAGGGCTGACCGTGATTGCCAACGCGCCCAATCCCGCCGGCGTCTCGATTCTGCGCAATGCGTTTGAAGACAACACCATTAACCCCCTGGGTCTTCTGATCGCAGCGCTACCTCCGACCCTGGTCGCCGTGTTGGCGTTTCGATTATTGTGAGCGGTAGCTAAGACAATTTATTTCTGTGCACACATACCGTCTCTATCTGCGTGGGAGTGTGATAGATGGTGTAGCCACATTTTTTGCACAACGTGTCTATCGTAGGTGCATGCCTTGTTGCCCAATCACGCACCACCGCAAATAATTCTTCAATATCTATGCCACCGCGCGGAATTTTGAGGATGATGCTCATGAGCCGTTCCATGTAGTTCTTGTGCTCGTTCATGTGCAATTCTTTATATCTGCAAGTGTTGGTCAGCAGCTTGTCTTCCTCAGCAATAAAACATTCCCTCATGGCCTCCACAACATTGTTTAACACTTCATGTGCACTCTGCACATCTTCGTCACCTTCGTCCCGCAAGCGCTGCACTTGTTGACCAACATTGAATAAATGCTGACGCAGCATGTCTTGTAATGAGTCACCAACGCTAAGACTTTCAGTCCATGCTGGAATTTCATTCATCACTCTCACCCCTTGGACACGAAACGGCAATTTCGCCGAAGGCAAACATCTTTGAACTGCCTCGCGATAAATCGTAGTGCTTTGAGACGAAACGCACATCCCCCAAAAGGGGGGGACATTAGTCAAAATTAACAGGAAAGTTGATGATTCTCATGCCGAACGCTCTGCAGTCTTCCTCGTCTTCAACTTGACTTGCTGATGTTTCAATCAATGCCGAGCTGTGGCCCATTTGTTTCGGCACGGATGTATGGCGTTGCTGGGTTCGAGGAGTTCAATGTCGCATCAATGTGGCACAGGCTACAAAGGGTAGCTTCGCGCTACAAGTTAAAGGCGAGCTGTGGTGAGGGAAGTGAGACACAGCAATCGCAAGTGTTTAATGGCGAAATATAGTGGTAAACACCAATTATTAGCATTTTTTGCCACATATACAATTGCAACCAGCCTCCCCTGGCTCCGCGTTTTACTCCCGTAACGCGGCTCGCAAGAGATTACACCCAGCCTTATCCGCTGGGTTTTTTTTGTCTGAAAATTTTCCTCAAGAGACAGCCGCGGTCCTTGATCGATGAAAAGATTGCCAAGATGGACTGGCTGGCAATGGAGCAGCGGTTTTTTGCGCACGCCACAAACGAAAACACCGTAGTAACAAGTGCTACTACGGTGTCTGTTTGGTGGCCCGGGGCGGAATCGAACCACCGACACAAGGATTTTCAATCCTCTGCTCTACCGACTGAGCTACCAGGCCTAAGCCGCATATTCTAGCAGTGCAATCGGCCGTTTTTTATTCCGAGTTTGATTTTTCAACGGAACCGCCCGAGGTTTCGAGGAGGCTTGGAGGTTTCAGTCAGACCAGTCTGGCTACGAACATCTCGCTACCTTGCTACATCAAAGACCGGGTCATTCCACCGTCGAACTGAATCGTTTCGCCAGTAATATATCCGGCGTACTGCGATGCGAGAAACGTCACGGTACCCCCCAGTTCCACCATTGTTCCGGTCCGCTTTAACGGAATCGCTGCGATGCGAGCTTCCAGATTATGGAATTGCGAAAACGTTGGGGTCAAAACGGTGGCGGGTGCAACGGCGTTGACTGTCACGCCGTGCGGTGCGAGTTCCTCAACGAGATGTTTCAGTGCGGCCTGCACCCCGGCACGGAAGATGGACGAGATGGCATGACGCGGCATAGGCTGCTTCACGCTGGCCGAGGTGATGCCAATGACCCGTCCCCATCCCTTGTTCATGAGAAGCGGCGTCAGTTCCCGAAGCACAAACAGTGCACTCTGCAACTGGTCCGCATACGCTTGTTCCCAGCGCGCATCTTCGGTTTCATCGAGAAAATTTCGCATAGGGCTGGGCGGGCGCGGGGTATTGACGACGAGGATGTCGACACCGCCGGTTTTCTCCACCCAGTCACGTAGCGCCTTGACGTCCTGGTGCGAAGTGATGTTTCCGGAAAACCCCTCGACACGGACTTTGTGGTCGCCAGAAAGTCGATCAACCGCAGCGTTCAGGTGGTCTGGATTACGCGCAAAGATGGCGACGTCCACACCCTCTGCGGCAAAGGCTGTGCAGCAAGCCAACCCCAGTCCTGTACTGCCGCCAATGACCAGCGCCCGCTTGCCCTTGATGCCCATGTCCATATTAATACCTCTAATTTCCCTCTGCCATGACTTTTCATTCTGAATCGCACAGCCCACTATTCTTTCGTCTTCAACTTTTCCCGCTCTTTTTCATAGGCATCATAGGTGCCCATCTTTGCGGGCGATGACTGGGTTGTGCCAGCATCTTTCACGCTTTGCTGCGTGCGAAAGCCTTCGTAAATCGACTGCGAGGTGACAACGCCACAACTTGACAATAACATCGTCAGCGATGCAATGAATAGTTTCGTCATGACCAAAGGCTTTGATACTGCGCCAAGATGTCATCAATTTGAAAAATGTGGTGATTGGTGCACCGCGTACTGATTTTTCAAGCGCGTTTACGCGTCAAATCGACACCCAATTGCTTGAGTTTGCGGTACAGGTGGGTGCGCTCCAGTCCGGTCTTTTCTGCGACACGGGTCATGGAACCATTTTCCTTGGCCAGATGGAACTCAAAATAGGCTTTTTCGTATTCGTCGCGGCCCTCGCGCAACGGCTTGTCGAGCATGAAATTTTGCGTGGCTTGCAGTCCCGGTTCTGGAGCGACATCAGCAACGCTGACGGGCATGTCTGCCAACGCCACCGGGCTTGCTTTCATACCCACGGCAGACATCGACGGCATGGACTGCGTCAATTTGCGCAAGGCACCGCGTGTCAGTCCCTGCTCCACCGCTTTGAGCAATTTTTGCAGTGTGATCGGCTTTTCCAGAAATGCCAGAGCGCCAATTCGGGTGGCTTCAACGGCTGTGTCGATGGTGGCATGACCGCTCATCATGATGACGGGCATGGTCAATGCGCCAGAGGTGGACCATTCCTTGAGCAGCGTGACACCGTCGGTGTCGGGCATCCAGATATCGAGCAAGACCAGATCGGGTGCCTCGCGCAAGCGGGCAGCACGGGCCTGTGCTGCGTTTTCGGCCAACTCGACAGTATGACCTTCGTCGTTGAGGATCTCACACAATAGATCGCGAATACCGAGTTCGTCATCCACTACCAAAATGTTAGCCATGTACTTGTAATTCCCTTGAGATTGGTATCAGCAATGTCACATCAACTTGTCTGAGATCCTGACTCAGATTCAATGGCGAATGATAACGATACTTGCGCGCCAAGAATTTCCTCGTTGTTCATCCGGTTCGAAATGGACACCCGACTGGCATGTTCGTCAGCAATTTTTTTGACCACCGCCAAGCCCAGTCCAGTGCCCTTGTCCTTGGTGGTGACATAAGGCTCAAAGGCCCGTTTCAGAATGTGATCAGGGAATCCGGTCCCGCAATCCACCACCACCAGGCGAACCCGGCGCGCGCTGGCTTGCCATTGGGTCTTGACCACCACAGCATGTCCGCCATCGGCACGTCCCGCGCTGACGGTGGCATCCTGGGCGTTCTGCAACAGGTTGTGCAACACCTGGCGCAATTGTTGGTTGTCGCCCAAGATGTTGGGGCAATCGGGATCAAGCTCGGTCTTGACAGGCACTTGTCCAAAGTCAGCCGCATACAGTTGCAGGACATCGTTGACCAGCTCGTTGAGATTGACCGGTTTGAGTTCAGCCGCCGGCAAGCGCGCGTAATCCCGGAATTCGTTGACCAGCCGTTTCATGGCGTCCACCTGGTCCACGATGGTCTTGACCGATTTGGTCAGCATGGCCTGATCGGTGGCACCAAGCTTGCCATCAAGCTTCATTTCCAGTCGCTCGGCTGACAGCTGGATCGGCGTCAGCGGGTTTTTGATCTCGTGGGCCAAGCGCCTGGCCACTTCGCCCCAGGCCTGCGATCGTTGCGCTGACACAATTTCAGAAATGTCATCAAAGACCAGCAGACGTTGCTCGCCCGGCAACGCCGCACCCCGCGTCACCAGGGTGATGACGTCATGGGCCGGACGCCCGTTCAGGGCCCGGCCGATGCCACCAAGCTCAAAAGACTGCTGCCAATGGTCCAGCGTGCGCTCACTGTGGGCGCTGAAAAAGTTGTCAAATTGCTCCTGCACCTGCTGGCCAAAGGTTTGCAGGCCTTCGATCTGCGCCAGTGACTGACCCTGGTGCGCCGCCAGTGGCACGCGCAGGATTCGGGTCGCCCCGGGATTGGAAGCGCAGACCAATCCATCGGCATCCAGCACCATGACGCCGGCCGTGAGGTTGTCCAGAATGGTCTGGAGATTGGCGCGCGCTGCGCTCACCTGTGCCATGCTGGACTGCACTGCCTCGCGCGCATCGGCAAGCTGCTGCGTCATCTGGGCGAAAGAACGGGTCAGGCCATCAAGTTCATCGCTGCCGCGCAAATAGGGTTTGGGTGTCAAGTCACCAGCAGCCACTTCACGCACGCCATCCGCCAGCAACAGCAGGGGCCGGGCCAACTGGTTGCCCAGGACCACCGCCAGCAGCACCGCCCCAAAGACCGCCATGAACAAGCTCAGTGTGAGCGTGCCGATGTACATGCGACGCAAACCATCACGTGCCAATGCGCGTTCCTGGTATTCTCGATTGGCCAGCGTCACAGCCAGAGCGTTGGCAACCAGCGATTCAGGCAGCGCCTTGACCGCCAGCAAATAACGGGGCTCGTTGAACACCCCCAACTGGTCGCTGGTGATGAGCACCAAGGCCTTGACCCGGGCTGGCGAGCCGGCGCTTGTCTCGACGTCTTCCAGCCCTTCGATCCAGGTGATGACACCCTGATCCCGCGCGGTCCTGAATTGCTTGGCACTGGGCAGTTCAGGCTTGAGCTGGTAACGCGACTGGCCTGCTGCCGCGATGAGGCGCCCTGATGCCCCCCATAACATCAAATCGTCGGCTCCGACAGCGGCACGCGTGCGCTCCAGTGGCAACGCCGCCGTGACATCAGGCGTGTCGGAAAGCTGTGCCGCACCCGCGCGAGCCTTTGCAGCCAGGTCGGTCGACAAGGCATCCAGCGTGGTGCGCCCCAGATTCAGACCGGCGTTCAGGGCACCCTCGACCTTGACGTCAAACCAGCTTTCGATGGAGCGCGTGACAAACTGGTAAGACACCACATAAATCAACATGCCTGGCGCAAAGCCTGCGAGCGCAAAAATGGCAGCCAACTTGACCAGCAGGCGGCTGCCGAATTTTTTCTGTACCAGACGGCGGATCAAGCGCGCCGCGATCCAGCCTATCACCCCCAGCAGCAATACCGCCACCACCACATTGACGGCGAACAAGCGGGCATAGTTCTGCTCGTAAAGCTCACGATTGGTGGTCGCCTGGGTCAACAGGAAAAGCAGCACCAGACCGATGGCCACCATGGCGATCAAACCCAGACCCAGCAACCACCGCACCGACCGTGAATGGAGGACCGGCGGTTTATCAGTGTCCGCGACCATCTTCATTTGCCCGACTCGACGTCAATCGCCTGCTCGCTGGCGAGCGCCACCGACCAGTCCGCCTGGCCCAGGGTGCCAATTTGCAGGGGCCGGGGCAGTTGGGCCAGATCGAGCCGAAAACGGAATTCCACCAGGTAACGTGCATTGGGCGTCAACTCGGACGCGTCGACAATTCTCCAACGCGTCATGCGGCGCACGCTATTGAGCGCCTCGCTCCAGGAATCAAAATTCTGGTTCAAGGCCAGACCCAGCGCGGGTTCCACGACCTCGCCAGAGGTGATATTGAGTCGCCAGCGGTTGGTTAATGGCTGGTAGGCGAGCCGAAATTGGCGCCTGGCTGAGGCGATTTTCTTGTTGGTCCAGTACCAGCGGTCCCGCAGCACATCGGCTTCTGCCACAAAAAAAATCGGGATACCCTTGTGAAGGGCATCCACGACGGCCGGCGACAGGTCAAATTTAAGTTGGGTTGAGAGCCAGAGCGCATCGTCCGTGCGCTCCAGTCGCAAGATCGGCGACTCGGCGCCGGCAGGGGACGTCTGCGCCAACGCCACACCCCACCCCAGCACAGCCGCGGCGAGCCAACCCAGCAACAGCCTAGGTAGCAGATTTTTCAAGCAACGCGTAATAAAAGCCATCATGCTCACGTGCCGGATTGTCAACCAGACCCGCCCATTGCACCGCTTGTCCCGGCAACAAATGCCCGGGTGACGGCAATAATGTGGCATTGCTGTTGTTGCCAAGAAACGTCTTGATCTGCGCCTGCCCTTCCGCTTGAAAGACCGAGCAGGTGCAATACAGCAAACGCCCCCCGGGTTTGACCAAAGGCCACAAGACCGACAGCAGACGGGCTTGCTGACCGGCCAGTTGGGTGGCGTCGGTGGGACGCCTCAACCAGCGGATATCCGGGTGACGACGCACCACGCCTGAGCCGGAACAGGGCGCATCGAGCAAAATTGCGTCATAACTTTGCCCCTGCCACCAGCTTGGCAAATCCGCCGCATCGGCCGCCAACACCTGGGCACTCAGGCCAAGACGCTGCAGGTTCTCATGAATGCGCTGACAGCGTTGTGCATCAATGTCGAGCGCAGTGACCGCGACATCGGCAAACTCCAGCAAGTGCGCTGTTTTGCCACCGGGTGCCGCGCAGGCATCGAGCACCTGCAGCGGCGCCGTGCCACGCAGGCCGGTCAACAGCAGCGGTGCGGCCCATTGCGCCGCGCTGTCCTGCACCGAGACCAGTCCGTCTGCAAAACCGGGTATTTGCTGGACTGCAGTGGCTGCCTGCAGCACCACGCCCACAGGCCCCAAAGGCTCAGCGGCCAGGCCGGCAGACGCGAGCATCTGGAAGTAATCGGCCACACTGATACGCCGCGTGTTGATACGCAGCACCATCGGCGCCTGTGTGTTGTTGGCGGTCAGAATGTCTTGCCATAACGCCGGCCACTCGGTCTGCATCTGGGCCAGCCACCAGGCTGGATGGTTCCAGCGCGCCACCGGATCCTGCGCCACCTGGGCCAGCAAGGCGGGTTGCTCACGCAAAAAGCGCCGCAAGCAGGCATTGACAAAAGCCGCCTGGCCTTTGAGCTTGGGTGTCTTCTTGGCCGCTTCAACGGTTTGATTGACCAGGGTAAAGGCATCGTAAGGCGCATCGGCCCCTTGTGATAACAGGGCCAGCGCACTGCACAGCAGGGCGTCCAGCGGTGGCGCGGGCTGGCGCGGGGCCAGCAGGCGGCGCAAGGCCTGGGCTTGCCCCAGCGAGCGCAATACTGCATAACTGAGCGCCTGCACCCCGGGACGCAAAGATGCCTCCACAGCGCTGATGGCCGCGGTGCCTGAAGAGCCGGCCAGGATGGCCTGCAACACCCGGGCGACGGCCTGCAATTGGCGCCACAGTGGAAGCTGGTTGGAAGTTGTCATGGTTTGTATAAAAAAAGCGCCTCAAACCCGTTTGCATCAGGGCGTGAGGCGCTTTTCGAGGGCCAGTCAATTACTTGACGTCAGCACCCTCGTCCTGGTCCTGCTCGCTGGCCAAAGCCAATTCAGCGGCTTCGGTTTCAGCAATGGCACGACGCTCGGCATCGTCCATGTTTTCGCGGACTTTGCGGGCTTCGTGATAAGCCAGGCCGGTACCGGCAGGAATCAGGCGGCCAACAATGACGTTTTCCTTCAAGCCGCGCAAACCATCGCGCTTGCCCATGATGGCGGCTTCGGTCAGCACGCGGGTCGTTTCCTGGAAGGAAGCCGCGCTGATGAAGCTGTCGGTGGACAAGGAGGCCTTGGTAATACCCAGCAACAGGTTGGTGAAGGTGGCCGGAATCTTGCCTTCGGCGCGCAAGGCGTCGTTGGTATTGAGCATTTCCGAGCGCTCCACCTGTTCACCCACGATGTAGCTGGAATCACCCGCAGACTCGACCACCACACGGCGCAACATCTGACGCACGATCACTTCGATGTGTTTGTCATTGATCTTCACGCCTTGCAGACGGTAGACGTCCTGCACCTCGTCGACGATGTAACGCGCCAGTTCTTCAGCACCCAGCAGGCGCAGGATGTCCTGCGGGTCGGCCGGGCCGTCCACCACCACTTCGCCCTTGTTGACGATCTGGCCTTCATGCACCAGCATGTTCTTTTCCTTGGGCACGAGTTCTTCCCAGACCTTGCCTTCGGGATCGGTGATCTGCAGGCGGATCTTGCCCTTGGTTTCCTTGCCGAAAGAAATGGTGCCGGTCATCTCGGCCAGCACGCCCTTGTCCTTGGGTGAACGGGCTTCGAACAACTCGGCCACACGCGGCAGACCGCCGGTAATGTCTCGGGTCTTCTGGCCTTCGACCGGGATACGGGCCAGCACTTCGCCGGGGCCCACATCCTGACCGTCACGCACCTGCACCAACGCACCAATCGGGAAGCCGATCGTCACTGCATGGTCGGTACCCGGGATCTTGACCTCGTTGCCGGTGGCATCGATCAGCTTCACCTGAGGGCGCACCACCTTGGCAGAGCCACGACGTTTCGGGTCGATCACCACCAGCGTCGACAAGCCGGTGACTTCGTCAACCTGCTTGGCCACTGTCAAACCTTCTTCGACGTTCTCGAAACGGGCCTGACCTGCGTATTCGGTGATGATGGGACGTGTCAGCGGATCCCAGTTCGCCAGAATCGTACCGGCCTTGATGGCCTGGTCCGGCTTGACAGTGAGAATGGCGCCGTACGGCACTTTATGGCGTTCGCGTTCACGGCCGTGTTCGTCGTGAATGACGATCTCGCCAGAGCGGGAAATCACCACCAGTTCACCCTTGCCGTTGGTGACATAACGCATGGTGGTGTTGAAACCGATGCTGCCGTTGGACTTGGCTTCGACGCTCGAGGCCACTGCCGCACGCGACGCGGCACCACCGATGTGGAAGGTCCGCATGGTCAACTGGGTGCCGGGCTCGCCGATCGACTGGGCAGCAATCACACCGACTGCCTCGCCGCCATTGACCAGGCCGCCACGACCCAGATCGCGACCGTAACACTTGGCACAAATGCCAAAACGGGTTTCACAGGTGAGTGCTGTGCGCACCTTGACTTCGTCGACGCCAGCCAATTCGAGCTCGTCGATCATGTCTTCGTCCAGCATGGTGCCGGCCGTGGCCAGCACGGACTGGTCCTCGGGGTGCAGGACGTCTTCGGCAGCCGTGCGACCCAAAATGCGGTCACGCAACGATTCGATGGTTTCGCCACCTTCCACAATGGCGCGCATCAGGTAACCGTTGTGGGTGCCACAATCCTGCTCGGTCACCACGAGGTCTTGCGTCACGTCGACCAGACGACGCGTCAGGTAACCCGAATTGGCAGTTTTCAGCGCCGTGTCGGCCAGACCCTTACGCGCACCGTGCGTGGAGATGAAGTACTCCAACACGTTCAGACCTTCGCGGAAGTTGGCGGTAATCGGCGTCTCGATGATGGAGCCGTCAGGCTTGGCCATCAGGCCCCGCATACCCGCCACCTGACGAATCTGCGCTGCAGAACCGCGGGCGCCAGAGTCTGCCATCATGTAGATGGAGTTGAACGACTCCTGCGGCACCTGGTTGCCATGGCGATCGGTCACCGTCTCCTTGGAGAGCTGGCCCATCATCACCTTGGACACTTCGTCGCCGGCTTTGCCCCAGATATCCACCACCTTGTTGTAGCGTTCGCCGGCGGTCACCAGACCCGAGGTGTACTGCTGGGCAATCTCCTTGACCTCGTTCTCGGCGCGCTCGATGATGCCCGGCTTTTCGGTGGGCACGAGCATGTCTTCGATCGAGATCGAAATACCGGCACGCGTGGCCAGGCGGAAGCCGTATTGCAGCAGCTTATCGGCAAACACCACGGTTTCCTTCAGGCCGCACTTGCGGAATGAAGCATTGATGAGGCGGGAAATTTCCTTTTTCTTCAAGGCCTTGTTGATGAAGGCAAAAGGCAGGCCCTTGGGCAGGATTTCCGACAACAGGGCACGACCAACCGAGGTCTCGACCAGGCTGCTGCTGGGGATGAGTTCGCCGGTGGCCTTGTCCTTGGTGTACTCGGTCAGGCGCACGCTGATGCGCGAGCTCATCTCGACCTCGCCCGCGTCAAAGGCGCGCTGGACTTCGCCGGTATCGGCAAACACCAGGCCTTCGCCCTTGCTGTTGATGCGGTCACGGGTGGTGTAGTACAAGCCCAGAACCACGTCCTGTGACGGCACGATGGAGGGTTCGCCGTTGGACGGGAACAACACGTTGTTGGAGGCCAGCATCAAGGTGCGGGCTTCCATCTGCGCTTCCACAGACAAGGGCACGTGAACGGCCATCTGGTCACCGTCGAAGTCGGCGTTGAACGCCGCGCAGACCAGCGGGTGCAACTGGATGGCCTTGCCTTCGATCAGGATCGGCTCAAAGGCCTGGATACCCAAACGGTGCAGCGTAGGTGCACGGTTGAGCATCACCGGATGTTCCTTGATGACTTCTTCGAGGATGTCCCACACCACCGGCGTGCCGGATTCGACTTCCTTCTTGGCCGCCTTGATGGTGGTGGCGATGCCCATGGCTTCCAGGCGCGCAAAAATGAAGGGCTTGAACAACTCGAGCGCCATCAGCTTGGGCAGGCCGCACTGGTGCAGCTTGAGCGTGGGGCCCACCACAATCACGGAACGACCCGAGTAGTCGACGCGTTTGCCCAGCAAGTTCTGGCGGAAACGGCCTGACTTACCCTTGATCATGTCGGCCAGCGACTTGAGTGCGCGCTTGTTGGCGCC
>JBEGLK010000020.1:0-15281 GCA_041183605.1 Pseudomonadota bacterium | reverse complement strand
GCCCATAAAGACACAACTGCACACAACGCCTGGCCTACCCAGCGGTCAATCCAGCGTTGTGTTTGAAGTTTCATGCGCTGATTGTCGTACGACTTATAGTCCGGCCGCAGCACGCAAGGCCTGCGCCTTGTCAGTGCGTTCCCAACTGAACTCGGGTTCCTCGCGTCCGAAGTGACCGTAGGCAGCTGTCTTTTCATAAATCGGGCGCAGCAGGTCCAGCATCTGGATGATGCCGCGTGGACGCAGGTCAAAGTGCAGGTGAACCAGGGCTGCGATGTCCTCATCCGGAATCACCCCGGTGCCTTCGGTGTACACCGTCACGTTCATGGGTTTGGCCACGCCGTATGCCACCTGGATCTGGCATTGGCGCGCCAGACCAGCTGCCACGATGTTCTTTGCCACATAGCGCGCCGCATAGGCGGCCGAACGGTCCACTTTCGTGGGATCCTTGCCGCTGAAGGCACCACCCCCATGGGGGCAGGCACCGCCGTATGTATCAACAATGATCTTACGCCCGGTCAGGCCGCAATCCCCTTGCGGACCTCCCACCACAAAACGGCCAGTGGGGTTGATCAGGTACTTGGTGTCCGCCGTCAGCCACTCCTTGGGTAACACCGGTTTGATGATTTCTTCACGGATCGCTTCATAGAAGGCATCGGTCATGCGGTGGCCCAGGCTCATCTCCGGGCTATGTTGGGTTGACAGCACCACGGTGTCAATGCTGTGCGGTTTGCCGTCCACGTAGCGCATGGTGACCTGACTTTTCGCATCCGGGCGCAAAAAGGGCAGTCTGCCATCCTTGCGCAGCTGTGACTGCCGCTCTACCAGTCGGTGCGCGTAATAGATGGGCGCTGGCATCAGCTCGGGGGTTTCGTTGCAGGCATAACCAAACATCAAGCCCTGGTCGCCGGCACCGGTGTTGAGGTGGTCGTCGCTGGCGTGGTCAACGCCCTGGGCGATGTCATTGCTTTGCTTGTCATAAGCCACCAGCACCGCGCAACCTTTGTAGTCAATGCCGTAGTCGGAATTGTCGTAGCCAATCCGTTTGAGGGTGTCACGCGCGATCTGGATGTAGTCAACGGTCGCGTTGGTGGTGATTTCACCGGCAAGCAGGACCAAGCCGGTGTTGCACAAGGTCTCAGCCGCCACGCGGCTCTTGGGATCTTGTTTGAAAATTGCGTCCAGAATCGCATCGGAGATCTGGTCGGCCACCTTGTCAGGGTGACCCTCAGAAACTGATTCGGAGGTAAATAGAAAATCGTTCGCCATGGTGAAAGCCTCTTGGTAATAGTAAACAACCCTTGCGCGTTGCTTGGGCTTTTGGGGCTTTCGGCGAACGCTTTAGCAGATTTGTCATTGTTTTGACAAGGCACAATGGCAACCTGGATCGGGTGGCTCTTGTGTGTTGTGTGTCGCCCTGCAAGTAGTTCCATAACTCGGCGACGGTCGGATTTTATCTTACGCATGATCACCCTTTTTAAATTGTTGTCGGTTTTGCCTTTGTGGCTGTTACACGGTGTGGGCGTAGTGCTGGGGTGGTCCGTGTTCCTGGTTTCATCTGTCTACCGGAAGCGCTTTTTAGCCAATACCAGTCTGGCAGGAGTGAGTTGGCAACAAGTGCGGGGTGCCGTGGCAGAAAGCGGCAAGCTGGTGGCAGAGTTACCACGCTTGTGGCTTGGGTCTCCGGTAAAGGTCGTTTGGGTTGGTGCTGAATACGTGCAGGAAGCCTTGGACAAAGCTTGTGGCGTCGTATTTCTGACGCCGCATCTGGGTTGTTTCGAAATCACGGCCCAGGCTTATGCGCAGCGCTTCGGCCGGACGGGAAAACCGATGACGGTGTTATTTCGTCCGCCACGTCAGGCTTGGCTGAGAAAGGTTGTTAGCGCGTCGCGTCTAAGGCCAGGTTTGCAGACGGTGCCGACCACACTCGCTGGTGTTAAACAGATGATCAAGGCCCTCAAACAGGGCGAGTCTGTCGGATTGTTGCCTGACCAGGTTCCACCACAAGGCATGGGCGTGATGGCACCCATTTTTGGGCATGAGGCTTACACCATGACTTTGTCCGTGCGACTGGTCCAGCAAACGGGAGCGACTGTTTTGTTAGCTTGGGGCGAGCGCCTGAGTTGGGGGCGGGGCTATCGTGTGCATGTCCAGCCTATGGTGGAGAAGTTGCCTGCGGATTTGCTGGCCGCCGTCAGAGAGATCAATCAAGCGATGGAGTCGCTTATCCTTCAATGTCCGCAGCAATATTTGTGGGGCTATGCCCGTTACAAGCAGCCACGCCAAGCCTGACCAAACCAACGATTGATGGGTACCCGTTTTCTCTTGTTTTTAATGCGCTTGTCGGCGCCTTTGCCTTTACCTTGGGTCAGGGGCTTGGCTTGGCTACTGGGTTGGATGCTGTATGGTTTGGTGGCATCGCGCAGGCATGTTGTGCAGGTGAATTTGAAGCTGTGTTTTCCAGGACTGAGTTCCACAGAGGTGCGCACCTTATCGAGGCAAGTGTTTTTGCGTTTCGCGCAGGCGTGGCTGGATCGGGGCTGGCTTTGGCATGGCACTCCCGAATTGGTCCGCAAGAGATTGATCCTTTCGGGCGCCGTCGAGGAACTTGAGGGACACGAGCCAGTGGTTATTTTTGCTCCCCATTTTGTCGGCCTTGATGCCGGCTGGACGGCGCTCACGCAACAGGTGCCCCGGCAATTCACCACGATTTACACCGATCAAGCCAACAAAACGGCAGATGCCTGGATTTTGCAAGGTCGTCAGCGTTTCGGCTCCGGCCAATTGTTTGGGCGGGTTGACGGTGTCAAGACGATCATTGCCAGCTTGCGTCAAGGAGACCCACTGTACCTTTTGCCCGACATGAATTTTGGACTGAATGAGTCGCTTTTTGTCCCCTTTTACGGAGTGAGTGCCGCCACCGTACCATCGCTGTCGCGTTTTGCCCGTTTGGGCCGCGCCAAGGTCGTGCCGGTTGTGACCCGCATGACGGCACAGGGTTATGAGGTTCAGGTGTTGTCCGCGTGGGAAAATTATCCGACTGATGATTTATATGCAGACACGGCGCTCATGAATGCACGCTTGCAAAGCTACATTGATGTCATGCCAGACCAATATTACTGGGTACACAAGCGCTTCAAGGATCGACCACCTCATGAGCCTGATCCCTACGCATAGAAGTGCCTGTGCAGAGTTTGGATAGGCCCAAAAGGGCTTACTCTGCCTTAATTGCCGAAACGTCAGCAGCGGTCGTTACTGCGGGTGACAAGGGATGTGTCCACTCCCATAGCAGTGTGGCGACTTCATCAATACCCTGGCGTTTGGTGGCTGAAAACAGGCGCACTTCCCCGCCACCGGCCTGTAATTTCATGATTGACAAGGCTTTGTTTTGTTCTGCACGAGTGAGTTTGTCAGCTTTGGTCAGGATGACCAAAAATTTCAACCCTTCCTCGACCCTGGGGCGTACCACGTCGAGCAGAATTTCATCGAGTTCGGTGAGCCCGTGGCGAGGGTCACACATCAGAACAATGGCTTTGAGGTTTTCTCGTGTCACCAGATAGTTGGCCATCACCTGTTGCCAGCGAATCTTGTCTTGTTTAGGGACTGCTGCATATCCATAACCTGGCAAGTCCGCCAGTACGGCATCGGTGACGCCTTGTTTGCCCAATGCGAACAAGTTGATGTGTTGCGTTCGCCCCGGTTTTTTTGAAGCAAAGGCGAGCTGTTTTTGTTGGGTCAGTGTGTTGATGCAGGTTGATTTTCCTGCATTGGAGCGGCCCACAAACGCAATTTCCGGGACATTCAACGGCGGCAAAAAATGTAACTGCGGTGCTGTAGTGAGAAATTTGGCGGTGTGAAGCCAACCCAGAGCGATTAAGGGCGTTACCGTTGATGGCGCCTGCGGCACTGGGGAGGGCGGCTGTGAGACGCTTGAGCTGGGTTGATTTGTCATGGATGGCAAGCTGTGAAGTTGGGCCATTGTAGAATTACAGGGTTTACCCACACCATCAACTGACCTGTCCACTTATGAAGCTGATTGCCACATTCACCATTGCTGCCGCGTTGGCTGCTGCTGTTTTTTCAAGTGTTGCAGCGGAAAATGCTGCTGCATCTGCCAAGCCAGATTTAGCCAAAGGTGAAGCCAGTTTTGCCGGCGTGTGTGCGGCTTGTCATGCACCGGATGGAAATTCGCTGATTCCGACCAACCCCAAACTGGCGCAGCAACACCCGGAATATTTGATCAAGCAGCTGACCGAATTCAAGGCTGGCAAGCGTGAGAATGCCGTGATGAACGGCATGGCAGCTGCCCTGAGCGAAGACGACATGAAGAACATCGCTTATTGGGTAGGCAGCAAGAAAGCCACACCTGGCGCTGCAAAAGAAAAAGATCTGGTCTTGTTGGGTGAAAAAATCTACCGCGGTGGCATACCAGACCGTCAGATTCCTGCATGTGCGGGCTGCCACAGCCCCAATGGCGCCGGCATTCCTGCTCAGTATCCCCGTTTGAGTGGACAACATGCTGACTATGCTGTGGCCCAACTCACCGCGTTCCGCGATGGTGTGCGCAAAAACAGCGTACAGATGACCCAAGTGGCCGCCAAACTCAATGACCGCGAAATCAAGGCGGTGGCCGATTACATTGCCGGCTTGCGCTAACCAGACATTGCGCTAGGGTTGCAGGGTGATTTCGCTCACCCCGGCACCGGATAAGGCAGGTGGAGTAAATCCCCCTGCCTTTTTTGTTGTCTGTTTGTCCTGAGTGGTATTTTTTCGGTGTGCACAAGTTTTTGAAAGAAAGCCTAATATCGCGCAACTGAATGGCACCAAGGAATCATCATGCTAATTAAAACCAGCGATCAAGGCTTTGTTCACCCTGCATCGAGCGAGATCACACCAGAGACCCTCTACCAATCCCGACGCCAACTGATCCGGTTGATGGCTGGTGGCGTAGCAGGGGCAACTCTGGCCTCCTGGGCTTCACGCGAAGCTTTTGCACAAGCCTGGGCGGCTCCGGGCCAAAACCCTGTGCTTGTCGGCTCCAGGACGTCAGTTGCGGGTGCCATAAGTCTGGAAAAGGTGACGGAATACAAACACGCCAGCAGTTACAACAATTATTATGAATTTGGTACTGACAAGGCTGATCCCTCCAAAAATGCCCACACCCTCAAGATCAGTCCATGGTCGGTTCAGATTGAAGGATTGGTCAAGAAGCCTGGTAGCTACGCCCTTGAGGATTTGCTCAAACTCAGCGCACAGGAGGAACGAATTTACCGCTTGCGTTGCGTCGAAGGTTGGTCCATGGTCATCCCTTGGGTGGGGTACTCATTGGCGGCACTGATCAAGAAAGTGGAGCCGTTGGGTAGCGCCAAGTATGTTGAGTTTGTCACCTTGGCAGATCCCAAAACCATGCCGGGGGTGAACTCGCGGGTTCTGGACTGGCCGTATGTGGAAGGCTTGCGCTTGGACGAGGCGATGCATCCGCTTACCCTGCTGGCGTTTGGCATGTATGGCGAAGTGCTGCCCAAGCAAAGTGGTGCTCCCTTGCGTTTGGTGGTGCCATGGAAATACGGATTTAAAAGCGCCAAGAGTCTGGTCAAGATCCGTTTTACTGACAGGCAGCCCGCGACCGCATGGAATAAGGCCGCCAAAAACGAATATGGCTTTTATTCAAATGTGAACCCGGACGTGGATCATCCTCGATGGAGCCAGGCCAGCGAACGCCGCATTGGTGAAGACGGCTTGTTTGACAAGAAGCGCAAGACGCTGCTGTTCAATGGTTACGAGGCGCAAGTCGGGCAGTTGTATGCCGGGATGGATTTGAAAAAGAATTTTTGATGCATCAAGGCAAGGGCGCGGTCGTGGCCACTAGTTTTGCGGCATGGTGCCGACATCGAAGGGCCAAACCAGTGGTGTTTGTGCTGGCCCTATTGCCATTTTTTTATTTGGTGTGGGCTGCAGTTTTTGACCAATTGGGCGCCAATCCGTCACAAGCTCTGGTCCGGTCGACGGGGGACTGGACCTTGCGCATGTTATGTCTAGTGTTGGCGGTGACACCTTTGCGAGTGCTCACGGCTAACCCTATGTTGGCACGGTTTCGACGCCTGTTGGGCTTGTTTGTCTATTTCTACGCGTCATTGCACCTGCTTTGCTACGGCGGCTTTGACATGGCATTTGATGTGACCGATATCGCCAAGGACATTGTCAAGCGCCCGTTTATCTTGGTGGGGTTCACGGCGTTTGTGATGTTGACCGGTTTGGCACTGACGTCCTTCAATCGGGCTATCAAAGCGCTGGGTGCCAAGAACTGGCAACGCCTGCATAGGGCGGTGTATTTGGTGGCCGGTTTGGCCCTTTTGCATTTTTTCTGGATGCGCGCGGGAAAAAATGACTTTGCCGAAGTGGCTTTGTACGCTGCGGTGTTGGCCTGCTTGTTGGTCTGGCGCCTGTGGTACCGGATCAGGCAAAGTATCCAACGGCCTGGCCTGCATGTTTCCTAGGGCATATGCACCTAGGCATCTTTACCTGTCTCCAGGCAAGTGCTCCAGTCGCATTTGATCGGCATAACTTTCACGCTCACGAATCAGGTGCGCCTGACTACCGTCCACAAGCACCTCTGCCGCTCGATTGCGGGTGTTGTAGTTGCTGGCCATACTCATGCAGTAGGCACCTGCCGATAACACCGCCAAGCGGTCTCCCTGCCGCACGCTCAAATCACGGTCATGGCCGATCCAGTCGCCGCTTTCACAGATAGGTCCGACCACTTCCCAGGTTTCCGCAGCGGCAGTGCGCTGCTTGACCGGTACGATCTGATGGTACGCCTGATACATGGCCGGACGCGGGAGATCGTTCATCGCAGCATCAACGATGCAGAAATTCTTCTGCTCACCTGGTTTGAGATAAAGCACTTCTGTGAGGCATACGCCGGCGTTGCCTACCAGGGAGCGTCCTGGCTCGATCATCAGCGCCCGATCACCAAAACCTCTGGCATCTAGTTTTTCCAGCAGTTTGCGCCACAGGCTGTCTGCTTCCGGCGGAGTTTCGCCGTTGTATTCGATACCCAG
This sequence comes from Pseudomonadota bacterium, assembly GCA_041183605.1. Classification (GTDB taxonomy): domain Bacteria; phylum Pseudomonadota; class Gammaproteobacteria; order Burkholderiales; family Burkholderiaceae_C; genus Rhodoferax. The sequence goes on along the minus strand of JBEGLK010000020.1, from coordinate 8,220 downwards.
GCCACCTCCCATGTCAATGTGATGAATCGGCACTCCCGCGGCTTCAATGGCCTCGACTAGGTCCAGCACCCGGTCCATGGCGTCGAGATAAGGCGACTCCTGGGTGATCTGAGAGCCAATATGACAGTCAATGCCTTGGACGTTCAAGCCCGGCAAGGCGGCCGCGCGCTGATATGTCCGCACCACATGTTCATGTGCGATGCCAAATTTGTTGCCTTTCAGGCCTGTGGAAATATACGGGTGTGTTTGCGGGTCGACGTTGGGGTTCACGCGAATGCTCACGGGCGCCCGCATTTGAAGACTCAAAGCAACTTCATTGAGCACTTCCAGTTCAGCTTCACTTTCCACATTGAAGCAACCTACACCCGCTTCCAGTGCAGCCCTCATTTCCTCCCGGGACTTGCCCACGCCGGAGAAAATGATGCGGCTGGCAAGTCCGCCCGCGGCCATGACGCGTGTCATTTCACCCATGGACACCACATCAAATCCACATCCCGCCTTGGCAAATAGCTGGATAACGCCAAGAGTTGAGTTGGCCTTCATGGCATAACAAATCTGAACCCGGCGCCCGGCAAACCCCCGTTGGTAAGCGGCAAGTGCAGCCAGCATGGCTGCCTTTGAGTAGACAAATAACGGCGTGCCATGCTTTTGCGCCAAGGCGCTTAAAGGGGTATTTTCGACAAAGAGTTCATTGCCAACATAGGCAATATGGGGGTGGCCCGGTAAACGGTCAGAGTGCATGGAGTGTTATGGTTTTGATGCGGAGGTTGCGGGTTGTGTGGCGGGCTTCATTGGGGGGCCGCTGGTCACAGATGTGCCATTTGATGGCAGATAAAGCGGGCCCTGTTGACCGCAGGCCGCCAAAGCCACCGCACTGACACCAAGGGCAAAGGCGCGCACTAGAATTTGTGGGATTAACAGCATGGTGAAATTGTAATGACTGACTCAGAATTCATGGATCACGCGGAGCGCTTGCTCAAAGCCGTCGAGGCGAACTGCGACCGCATCAACGACGAAACCATTGCCGATATTGACAATCAGCGCACTGGCGGCATGATTACTTTGGTGTTTGCCAACCGCAGTCAGATTGTCATCAACTTGCAGAAGCCTTTGCATGAGGTCTGGTTGGCTACAAAAGTTGGCGGGTTTCACTATAAGTTCGATGGCACCCAATGGCTCGATACCAAAGGTCAGGGCGAATTTTTTGTGTCCTTGTCCCGCTATGCCAGTGAGCAGGCCAATCAGCAACTCAACTTTTTGCCATGACGCCATCGGGCACAGGTCTGCTCAGCGAGTTGGATTTGGTCATCTGAATAATTCCAGAATTTTTCGTTTTTCATCGGCCGCAGGCATCGGTATGACTTGTGGCCTACTAGGATTTGCGCCGTTGGTCATGCCCAGACTGGCAACGCCAGAACGCCCCGTATATTCATCGTAAAACCATTCACCTCCCACGTTGACCACGCCTTCGGGGACTGCTGGCTCCATCACAGGCACATTTTTCAAGGCCTGTGCCATGAACTCAATCCAGACAGGCAGGCTCAATCCGCCACCGGTTTCGCGATCGCCAAGTTTTTTGGGTGTGTCGTAACCAATCCAGGTGACGGCCATCAGGCTTGGTTGGTAGCCCGCGAACCATGCATCCAGTGAATCGTTGGTTGTTCCTGTCTTGCCATACAGGTCGGGGCGTTTGAGGGCAGCTTGTGCAGATGCTGCGGTCCCTGATCGGGTGACCTCCTGCAACAGGCTGCTCATTACAAAAGCGTTGCGGGCATCAATGACGCGCATGGATTCATCGGTCACAGGCGCTTGCGTTTGAGTGAGAACTTTGCCTTTTTGGTCTGTGACGCGGCTGATCAACCAAGGGTTGACGCGATAGCCACCATTGGCAAATACAGAGTAGGCGCCGGCCATCTGCATCGGCGTCACTGATCCCGCTCCCAGCGCCATGGTCAGGTAGGCGGGGTGTTTTTCGGCCTCAAAGCCAAAGCGGGTGATCCAGTCCTGGGCATTTTGCGCTCCTACGCTTTCAAGAATGCGAATGGAGACCATGTTTTTTGATTTTGCCAAGGCACGGCGCATCGTCATCGGGCCTTCAAATTTGCCGTCGTAGTTCTTCGGCTCCCAAGGCTGGCCCCCTGTTACCCCAGCGTCGAAAAACAGCGGGCTGTCGTTGATGATGGTGGCTGGTGTGATGCCGCGCTCCAGCGCGGCCGAATAGATGAATGGTTTGAAGCTGGAGCCTGGCTGGCGCCAGGCTTGGGTGACATGGTTGAATTTGTTTTTTTCAAAATCAAAGCCGCCTACCATTGCCTTGATTGCACCATCACGTGGATCAACGGCGACAAAGGCGCCTTCCACCTCGGGTAATTGTGTAATGCTCCAGGTCTTTTTGGGCGTTTGTATGACACGGATCACCGCACCTCGGCGAATCTTGATGTTGGCAGCGGCCTTGTCAGACAACCCAGACTCGGCTGATTTCAGGCCATCGCCTGTAATTTCAATCGTTTCACCGTTCTGCCGGATGGCCTGAATTTTCTTGGGCGATGCATCCAATACCACCGCGGACATCACGTCGCCGTTGTCTGGGTGCTCTTGCAGTACCTCGTCAATCACGTCGTCCATGGCTTGTGGATCATTGGGCAGGCTGACAAATTTTTCAGGACCGCGGTAAAACTGACGTTGCTCATAGTTCATGATGCCGCGTCGCAAAGCCTTGTACGCGGCATCTTGCTGTTCTGCATTTATCGTGGTGTGGACGTTCAAGCCTCGGGTGTAAATGGCCTCACCATATTGTGCAAACATCAGTTGGCGCACGGTTTCTGCCACGTACTCGGCATGGGCGCTTGTGTTGTCGGCACTGGATTTGACTTTGAGCTGCTCCTGTTTGGCGGCATCTGCCTGTGCCGTCGTGATGAATCCATTGTCCAGCATACGCTCAATGATGTAGAGTTGCCGTGATCTGGCACGTTTGGGATTGTTGATGGGGTTGTAGGCAGAGGGCGCCTTTGGCAAGCCGGCCAGCATGGCTGCCTCGGCGATGGTGATGTTTTGCAGCGGTTTGCCAAAGTAAGCCTCTGCTGCTGCCGCGAAACCATAAGCCCGGTTGCCCAGGAAAATCTGGTTCATGTAGATTTCAAGAATTTGGTCCTTGCTGAGCACATGCTCCAGCTTGAAGGTCAGCAGGATTTCGTAAATTTTTCGCGTGTAGGTCTTCTCGGAAGTCAGGTACACATTACGTGCCACCTGCATCGTGATGGTTGATGCTCCCTGGCTTTTGATGCGCCCCAGATTGGCGAGCGCTGCCCGCAATATGCCTTTGTAATCCACGCCACCGTGTTCGTAAAAACGGGCATCCTCTATCGCCAGAACAGCATCTTTCATCACCGTTGGTATTTCCTTGATGGGAGTGAGGTGACGCCGTTCTTCACCAAATTCGCCGATCAGTGTGCCCTCGGCAGAATAAATGCGCAAGGGCAACTTGGGGCGGTAGTCAGACAAGTCTGAAATATCGGGCAGATTTGGAAATGCGACAGACATCGCAATGCCAACCAAAAGTGCCAGTGTGGCAACACCGGCCAACAGCAGGCCGCCGATCCACATACCCAACTTGATCAGCCAACGTTTGGTGGTCGGTTTGGACTTTTCGGTGGCTGATGTTGGGTTTTGCGCGGATGAAGGACGGTGAGCGGTCATAAAAAACCTGATGGTGAATCTGGCTCATTATAAAAATCAGGACGATGCCGTGCCGAAGTTTGCGCCGCGAACTTGTAAGCACATGGATAATTTGTAGACTCTTCTCAAAATTAGCATGAAGTCGTACTGTTTTTATAGGTTTTGCGTCTATATTTGACAACATTGGTTTTTGTATAAAAGCGAAACTTTCTTGGCGCCACTTGGGGCTTGCTGATAGTATTGACGTGACTACTTAAGAGTTACGCAAATTTTTTTCTTGTTCAGGGGATTGTGTTGATTTCTTTGAGATCATTATTTAACCAACAACTTGCGCCAATGATTGGCTTGGATGTCAGCGCATCCAGCGTCAAGATTGTGGAGTTGGGGCAAGATAAAGCAGGTAAATTGATCCTTGAATGTTGCGCCATCGTGCCTTTGGAGCGAGGCTGGATCAATGACGGCAACATTGAAAAATTTGAGGAAGTCGCCGATGCGTTGCGGCGCTTGATCAAGAAAAGCGGGACCAAGACCAAAAACGTAGCCATGGCCTTACCGCCGTCTGCTGTGATCACCAAAAAGATCGTTTTGCCAGGTGGCATGACGGATCATGATTTGGAGATGCAAGTTGAGTCCGAGGCAAATCAGTACATCCCTTTTCCCTTGGATGAAGTCAGTCTTGACTTTTGTATATTGGGCCCAAGTGCCAGCGCCTCCGGTGATGTTGATGTATTGATTGCGGCCTCGCGGCGTGAAAAAGTTCAGGACTTGCAGGGCTTGGCTGAAGCAGCTGGGCTGAATCCGGTGATCGTGGATGTGAAGTCCTATGCATCCCGACTGGCCGCCAGTCGGTTGATTGCCAGCATGCCGAATCATTCTGAAGATCGTATCGTTGCGTTGTTTGAAGTGGGTTCCCTGACGACCAGTATGCAGGTCATTCGCAACGACGAGGTCCTGTACGATCGTGACCAGGCATTTGGGGGCGCTCAATTGACGCAATTGATTGTGCGCCAATATGGGTTTTCTCCCGAAGAGGCTGAGACCAAGAAATGTAGCGGTGATTTGCCTGAAGATTACCGTGCAACTGTTTTGCAGCCATTTATTGAAAGTCTGGTGCAGGAAATTGGCCGTGCCCTCCAGTTCTTTTTTACCAGCACAACCCATAACAAGGTTGATTTGGTCATGTTGGCAGGAGGGTCGGCAAGTTTGCCGGGTCTGACTTCGATGGTGACCAAACAATCAGGTTTCCCCTGTATGGTTGCCAATCCTTTTGAGGGTATGCAGATCGAGGGTGGTGTTGGACAGCAAAAGATGCTGCTTGAGGCGCCTTCATACCTCACTGCTTGTGGGTTGGCTTTGCGGAGGTTCTCGAAGTGATTTTGATTAACCTTCTTCCGCATCGGGAAATTGCCCGCAAGCGCCGACAAGAACTGTTCAATGTGAGTCTGGGTCTATCGGTTTTTGTCGGTGGACTATTGGCTGGCTTGGTTTTTCTGTGGTTGGAGTCGCAAATTTCAACTCAGCAGGAAAAAAACCAATTGCTGCAAACAGAGATCAAGAAATTTGACCTCCAAATCAAGGAGATTGCTGGACTCGAGGGGGAAATTGCTGCTTTGCTGGCGCGGCAGCAGGCCGTTGAGAATTTGCAGGCGGACCGTAACATGCCCGTCTATCTTTTGACAGAGTTGGTTAAGCAGTTGCCTGAGGGTGTTTATGTCAGTTCCTTGCGGCAAGAAGGACAAAATGTTGCCTTGCAAGGTGTTGCGCAGTCCAATGAGCGGGTTTCCGAGTTGTTGCGCAACCTGGGCAATAATTCCCCGTGGTTCACGCGCCCGGAATTGGTTGAAATTGTGGCAGGTTCGGCCAACTTGACCTCGCGTGACGTGCGTCGCGTGGCAAATTTCCAGATCAGGGTCCGGTTGGTTCGTCCCAATGAGGCACAACAGACGCTTGCCCAGAAGGCTTCGGCCGCGTCTGCTCCGGTGGCATCTGCGTCGGCGGCGCGGTAAAAGGTGGGTGCGATGGTCAAAAAATTAAAAATCAACATCAATATGCGGGAGCAATTGGAGGCGGTTGTTTCCCAATTTCGCTATCTTGACAGCAAGGATCCTTCGAGCTGGCCGATATTGCCTCGTTTTTCCGTATTTATTGGATTGGCTATTGCGTGTCTGGTTGCGTTATGGTTTGTTTGGCTGAGCGATGTCAAAGCTGAATTAACCAAAGCAGAAGCGACTGAAATCCAGTTGCGGGACGAGTTCAAGGTCAAGTTGGTCAAGGCGATCAGCCTGGAGGCGCTCAAGAAACAGCGCGAACAGGTGCAGCAATACGTCACTCAGCTCGAGAAGCAGTTGCCGAGCAAAGCTGAAATGGATGCTTTGCTGTCTGACATCAATCAAGCCGGTTTGGGTCGCAGTTTGCAATTTGAATTGTTCCGACCTGGTCAGGTTGTTATCAATGACTATTACGCTGAATTACCCATCGCTCTAAAGCTGACGGGCAGGTACCATGATATGGGCGCTTTTGCTTCGGATATTGCGAATCTGTCACGGATCGTGACGCTTAACAATTTGGTTATCACCTCCGCCAAAGAGGGAACCTTGATCATGGAGGCCACTGCCAAAACCTTCCGCTATTTAGACAGCAATGAGGTGAATGCGCAGCGTAAAGCGACGGCCAAGCCGGCTAAATCATCATGATGATATTCAGAGTTGCATCTTTATTGTGTATCGCTGGCGTCTTGACGGCATGTGGTTCATCGTCAGGTGACGAATTGCGTGAATGGATGGCGGCACAACGGGCGCAGGCACAACCCAGGGTCAAGCCTATTGCCGAGCCCAAGCAGTTCAAGCCTGAAAGCTACACATTGACCAATGAGGCCGATCCATTCAGTAAATTGAAGCTGACGCAGGCGCTTGGCAAGGAAGCCAATCTCGCGGCGTCCAATGGCGCCTTGATTGCACCTGAGTTGAAACGTCGCAAAGAACCCTTGGAAGAGTTTCCTCTCGACAGCATGACCTTGGTGGGGAGTATGGTGCGTGATAAAAAACCTGTTGCATTGGTGAAGGTTGGGCCGCTGCTCTATCAAGTTCGTCCTGGTGACTATTTGGGGCAGAACTATGGGCGAGTCGTCAAAATTGTCGAAAATGAAATCACGTTGCGTGAAATTGTGCAAGATGCAATTGGAGAGTGGATTGAGCGTCCAGCCAGTCTGGTGTTGCAAGAGAGGTCAAAATGAAAAATAGCCAAGTAAGTGTGTGTGGAAGCTGGTGGCGTCAGTTTGGTTTGTGCTTAAGTATGTTGCTGGCCGCGACCCTTGCGCAAGCGCAGGTGGCTATTGAATCGGTATCCGGATCAATGCAAAGTGGCGTTGAAATTGTCAAAATTGACTTGAGCGAAGCCCTCAGTGCGCTGCCTGCAGGGTTTGCCATCCAGTCGCCAGCCCGTATTGCGCTGGACTTTCCTGATGTTGTCAGTTCTATCGGTCGATCGACGATTGAAGTCAATCAGGGCAATCTGAAATCTGTCAATGTGGTTCAGGCAGGTACTCGTAGTCGGGTGGTGATCAATCTCAAGCAGCCCACCACCTACAAAACCCAATGGCAGGGCAAGTCGTTACTGGTGATGTTGGACGCTTTGGCGGGTGCTTCGCCGGCACCGGCGGCACAGGTATTTGCAGAAAGCCAAAGCCGTGGCGTTTTGCCCTTGCGCGACCTTGATTTCAGGCGAGGCGATGGTGGCTCAGGCCGCGTAGTGGTGGCTTTGCCCAACAGTCAGGTGGGTGTGGACATCCGCCAACAGGGCCAATTGCTTGTGGTTGAGTTCATGAAGTCCTCATTACCAGAGGGACTGAGGCGTCGCCTGGATGTGAACGACTTTGCCACGCCGGTCAAAACAATCACGACCACGCAGTCGGGTGACCGAGTGCGCATGGTGATCGAGCCTCAGGGTTTATGGGTACACAGCGCCTATCAGACGGATGAACAGTTCGTTATCGAAATCAAGCCTGTTAAAGAAGATTCCTCCAAGTTGACGCAAGGTCCGGGTTATGGCGGCGAAAAGCTGTCGCTGAATTTCCAGAGTATTGAAGTGCGCTCGCTGCTACAGGTTATTGCCGACTTTACCAACTTCAATGTTGTGACCTCGGATTCTGTCTCTGGCACCGTGACCTTGCGTTTGCAGGACGTTCCGTGGGATCAGGCGTTGGACATTATTTTGCAGGCCAAGGGCCTGGGTTTGCGCAAGACCGGCAACGTGTTGTGGATTGCGCCCAAGGACGTTGTGGATCTGTTCCACCATTCCAGTTCGTTGGAGCAAGCTCTAGGTAGCGGCAGGTAGAGGAACGTGTTAGTCCACATGAGAATCCACCGACTGAGACATAGAAGACCTTGCCGCCTCCCGGTCCGGTATCACCAACAACACAGGTTCCGCCAAGCGCACAACTAACAGATTTGTGCGGTCCGCTTTGAATAGTAATTCTTAACTTCGATGCAGTGGTTGCAGCCGGCACTACAAACGTTGCGGTGAACTCACCCGAGCTACTTGCAACTG
>JBEGLK010000019.1:0-19142 GCA_041183605.1 Pseudomonadota bacterium | reverse complement strand
CATATGGATTTGATCTTGCGATGGCAAGGGCTACCAGGGAGTGACTGACCGGTAGACACCTGGGGTGATTCATAACCCCTAGAATCCGCTCACCGCCCTTTGCCGGTCAACCTGATGAACGAAGGTAAAAAATATGCCCCAACTCAAACTCACTTATTTCGATTTTCACGGTGGTCGCGCTGAACCCGTGCGCCTGGCCCTTCACATTGGCGGTGTTGCATTTGAAGACTACCGCTTTGCACATGCGGAGTTTGCCGAGGTGCGCAAGACCACGCCATTTGGCCAGGTGCCTACCCTGCAGGTGGATGGTGTGCAAGTGACGCAGTGCGATTCAATCCTTCGATACGCTGGCCGGCTGGCCGGCTTGTACCCCACCGATGCCTATCAGGCCTTGTTGTGTGACGAGGTCATGTACGTGGTGGAGGAAGCCGGTGTCAAGTTGGGCCCGAGTTTTCGCATGACGGGCGAGGCCCAAAAGGAAGCCCGCACGGCTCTGGTCACTGGCTCCATGCCCGTCTACCTGGCCTGGCTGCAAAAACAGTTGCTGGCTCATGGGGGTGAATACTTTGCCGACAATCGCCTCACGGTTGCTGATCTGAAGGTGTTTGTCGACGTGCGCGGGCTCAATTCGGGGCGCCTGGACCACGTCCCCACCGACCTGGTGGAAAAGGTGGCACCTGCACTGAATGCCCACATGCAACGTATTGCCCAAATCCCGGCAGTGGCGCAGTATTACGCCAAGTTCGGTGCTAAATAAGCATTTTTCAAACCATCTGACGACGAACGGCTGAGACCACTGGATACAACTGTTTGCGCCACTTTTGGTCGTTTTGTATTGATGCTGTCAAAAAACAGCAGGGCCACTTGGTCGCTGTTGTGAAAACTAAAAAGTGGTCAGCAAGCTCAGGCTGTATTGAAGATGCCGGTTGTCATAAAGCGGGGTGCTGGACGCGTTGCGCATATGGCTGGCCTCCAGGCGCAAGTGCTGCCGTGTGCTCAAACTCCAGGCGACACCCACATCCGTCATCGTTGCCTGATCGTCGCGCACCGGCTCACCGGGAAACAAGGTGCCGTCAAATGTGGCGCGCCGCCAACTGCGCCCCAGTGTCCAGTGCAGGCCGGCCAGCGTGCCGTGCACCGACAGGCTCAGCATTCGGCTGTGTTGTGACAGGTCGTCATAGCCGTTGGCGTTGATTTCACGTCCGGCGATGGCAGACAGGTGAATGGCGTCAATGCCAGGCAAAGGGTCCGAAAGTTGCCCCATCATCACCAGCGAAGTCGCGTGTGCATCCAGTTCCTGGAGCTCACCGGGATGGCGGTACTGTGAGACATTGGCAATGAGCGCCCAAAGGGAGCGACCGTTGTGCCGGGTCCAGTCCCACTGCAGGCCCCTGATCTGGCGAAACGCCTGACCACCGACGTCGATGGTTTGCAGGTCCAGCCCCAGGCCCATGCTGGTCCTCCCCAGCGGAAGGTGGACGGCCGGGTTGATGGCGAGCGATCGCATTTCCATGCCAGGCGCTTGTGGTGCCTGCTTGATTGATATCGCAGCCGAGACGGTAGACGACACGCCCTCGCGCCAGCGCCACTCGGCAGAACCTTGCAGGTTGGTACGAAAGTGGGCGCCGGCAAGGCTTTGCTGGCCAGCCTGGTAAATCACGGTGCTGTCCGGGGAAATTTGAAACAGGGGAGAAGTCTGGGTTTCATGGCCGAAGCCCAGTTCCAGCTGGAGATGTGTGTTATCCGGTTGCGCCACAGCGGCGTTTGCGGTCATGACGCCCCAGAACAGGGTGGCCCGGACTGCCCTGAGTAGCCATGGCTGCAGGCAGTCGCGAGCCCGCATCATCAAACGCCCTTGTAACAAACACGCTGCCAGCTGTAGGTGCCGTCAGCATTTTGCAGGTAAGCGGTGTAGCACTTGATGCCGTGGCCGATGCTTTGGGCACCTTCACGGGCTGAAGCATTCAGCGGGGCGAATGTGGTCAGTGCACTCACAACAAAAGCAGCGATCAGGGAGAGGGAAGTCTTGCGCATGATGAGGTCCTTAAGAGGGTCAATAAAGAATTTGCCCGGCCTGCTTTTCAGACCGGGACGCAAGCTCTTATGCGTGAAACGTGCCAGTTTTGAGGATAAAAATTCTTTATTTAAATCAATGACTTATATTGGATCAATCTTCTTGAATTTTTATTTTGGGGTATTTGACCCCCAATATTGGGTTATATAGCCCAATTTACACCGATTCTTATAAACGCTTAAACTGGCGCCCCAACCGCTGCGACGGTATCGCCCGTCCTACTTCATGCAAGCCAAAGACATCCCTCCCTTCAACCTGCGCAGGCGTTTTGCCGTCACCAGTCTGGCGGTCATTGTGGTGATTGCCATCGGCCTGGGCTGGCTGATGTCACGCATCCTGACGCAACGCATGTTGCAGCGCGAGGGTGAAGTGAGCATGGACTTTATCCAGAATTTGCTGGCGACTGATGAATCAGCCAGCTACCTGGCGCATCCAGAAGATATGGCGTTGAAGGCGCGCTTCCTGGGTTCCATGGCCCACATTGCCAGCATGAGTGAGCCGGTGCGGGCCAATGCCTATCGGACCGATGGCCGCGTGGTCTGGTCCACTGACCCCAGCTTGATCGGACGCACCTACCCGGTCAATGATGAACTCGACGAGGCGTTGGCTGGCCAACTGGTCGTGCACAGCGGGTATCTGGGTGACGGTGAGTTGAAAAAGGGCGAACACGAGGGTCTGGCTGCGCGCACCAATTTTTATGTGGAGAGCTACATACCGATCCTCGAAGCCGGTACACGCAAAGTACTGGGCGTGATGGAGCTTTACAAAATTCCCGTGGCACTGAACAACGCGATTCGCGACGCCCTGATTCAGTTGTGGCTGGCTTGCGCGGTCAGTGCCCTCGGCTTGTTTTTCGGGCTGTTTTGGATTGTGGCGCGTGCCGACCGCATCTTGCGTTCTCAGCAAGCGCAACTGGCCGAGCGGCATACCCTGGCTACTGCTGTGGACCTTGCGCAGGCCGTGGCACACAACCTGCGCAACCCGCTCGCCTCGATCCGGGTGTCTGCCGAAATGATGCAGGCCGCGCAGCCAATGTCGCCGGAATGCACTGAATATTGCACAGACATTACGTCATCGGTGGACCGCGCGGACCGCTGGATTTCTGAATTGGTCAGGGTGTCGCAGGCGCCGCAACTGCAGTTGGAGAATGTGGCCCCCACGCCGGTGGTACGCGCCTGCATCGAGGAAATGGCCGCAGAGATGTCGCGACGGAATGTGTCTTGCACGCTGTTGGACCGTGAGGCGCCCATGGTGCTGGCGCATACCGCGATGCTGCGCCAGATTCTCATCAGCATCTTGGCCAACGCCGTCGATGCCATGCCTGATGGCGGCGCCATCATGATTGACTGGACCTGCGACAAGCAGGCCCTGACGCTGTGTGTCACCGACAGTGGCAAGGGCATCGATGAGGCCACACGCAACGCGTTGTTCCGACCATTTTTCAGCACCAAGAGCGGTGGTCTGGGTATTGGCCTGGCGCTGGTCAAGCGCATGGTGGAGCAATGGTCGGGCAGCATCAGCCTGAACCGCGCCCAGGTGCAGGGGACCTGCGTCTCGCTCACACTGCCGCTGGCGCCCGGCCAGACTTTGACCGCGGAGGCTTGATACGAATGGCAAATCTGCTGGTGATTGAAGACGAACTGGTGCTGGCCAAAAACATCGCCCGATTTTTCGAAAAGGCCGGGCATCAGGTGGAGGTTGCGCATGATGGTACCCGCGGCGTCGAGCTTGCGCTGCAGACGCAGCCCGACGTGGTGATCGTCGACTTTCAGCTGCCCGGGCTCAATGGCCTTGAAGTCATTGTTGCGTTGCGACGCCAGGACGATCCGCCGCACATTGTGATGGTGACTGGCCACGCCAGCGTCACGCTGGCCGTGGAGGCGATGAAGGCCGGCTCGATGGATCTCTTGACCAAGCCGATCACGCTGAGCAACCTCAAGCTGGTAGTGGAGCGCGCCATTGCAGAACGCGGTGACCGTCGTGCGCTGCACTATTACCGGCAGCGCGAGGCACAACAGTCCGGCGTCGATGCGCTGGTGGGCGACTCGGTGGTAATGCATGGGTTGCGCGAACTGATTCGCACAATAGCAGGCACTGAGCCCACTGACAAATCGCCGGCGCCACCCATTTTGATATTGGGCGAGACCGGTACTGGCAAGGAACTGGTGGCGCGGGCCTGCCATCAGGCCAGCCCGCGCGCAAGCGGACCGTTCATGGAAATCAATTGTGCGGCGCTGCCTGCACACCTGATCGAAGGTGAGCTGTTCGGCTTTGAAAAGGGCGCGTTTACCGACGCCCACAGCCGCAAGGTCGGCCTGATTGAAGCAGCCGATGGTGGCACGCTGTTTCTGGACGAAGTGGGTGAACTTGACCTGGGGCTGCAGGCCAAACTGCTGCGGGTTCTGGAGAACCTGCGCGTGCGCCGCCTCGGGGCGCTATCAGACCGGCAAGTGAATGTGCGCATCGTTGCAGCAACCAACCGCAACCTCGACCAGCAGGTACGCGACGGGAAGTTCCGCGCAGATCTGATGTACCGGCTGAAGGTGTTTCAGATCCACATCCCGCCGCTTAGTGAACGTGGTGACGATGTGCTGGTGCTTGCGCGCCATTTCATCGCCCAATTGTCCGGGCGGTATGGTCGACCGCCGCCGCAACTGGCGCTGGATGCGATGTTGGCCCTCCAGCAACACAGCTGGCCGGGCAATGTTCGTGAATTACGCAATGTGTTGGAGCGCGCCGTTCTGCTGCAAAAAACCGGCACGATGGCTGCTGCCGATCTCATGATCGCGCCCTCTGAAAGTGCCGCTCAAAGCGGCCAGGCATCGCGCCTTCTGGCCGCCACGTCGGCTGGTTTTGGCCATGCAACGCAGTCGCTGGACGCAGTGCAAATGGAATGTCAGCCAGGCCGCCAAACTGCTGGAGATCAGCCGGGACACACTGCGCTATCGCATGGAGCGCCACGGCTTGCAGCGTCGCTAGTCCGGCTCCAGCGAGTAATCATCGGCCATTCTTTGATGTCCCTACTGTGTCAGTATTGAATACCCGTTTTGAAAAATAGATGGGCTTGGCCTGCCTTGCCCATCAGGTCAATTCCAATGGTGGAAGCGCCAACATGGGATTTCGTAGCTCAAGCCAGAAATCCTGCGCGCTGACAAGGCGCATTGATAGTTATCAACGGGTCCTCACCTTCATCAACGTGTAATCCCGGTATGCCAAGAGACGCCATTTTGCCAAGCACCCGTACCGTTGCCGCCTGCATTGCGGTTGCATTGGGCTTAATGGCTTGTGCCACTTCAGCAGTGCATTGGGTTACCGACAGCAACACGAGAATTGAAAAGAATGGAATCAGCTTTCTCCCACCATCGGGTAAAAACTGGGTGCACGGGCAATCCGGTCCATATGGAGATGTGTTTGGTAAGTTGATTACAGATGTCAATGGTGAGCCCAGAACTCTAATAATGGCAGTTATGAGTGCTCAATTGCACGATAAGAAGTTCGATCTCAAGACTGAGAGTGGCTTCAAACAGGCTGTTGCAGACTTTGTCGAAGGTGGCTCGAAAAGTGGGTTTAAAGTCCGCAAAGCTCAATATTCTTCTTCTTACAGAGATCAAAACACGGACTGCATAAAGTTTGAAAGCAGCATTGAACAAAGCAATAGCCCTGTCTATCCAGGGGAAGTCCTATTGATGGAGGGCAAAGGAATTATCTGCCGCCACCCAACTTCACCCGACTACATGGTGACCAGCACGTTTTCAGAACGTAGAAAACTTGGCCGCAATTCGGTGATGAATGACGAACTTTGGAATGAAATCGAGCACTCAATGAGAAGCGTTCGTTTCACACCAACAAAATAGCTCAGTTTGATGATTAAGGAAAAATGCGAGCGCCTGCATGCAAGCCCGTAGGCTGATTTCGAATGACAGTTAACCAGTCGCGCAACAGGCGCCGCACGTGTACGTGGCACCTGTCCCTGTTGTCAGTGCGAGTGGCTGGTTACCAGCTTACGCACCACGACCACCAAGCGCACACGGGGCTACGGGTCACAGGCGTTGGTCGCTTGGTCGCGCGTCATCACTGAGCCGACATTAAGCGTCTGTCGGAAAAACTCGTTAAAGTCGCGTGCTCATGCACCAGGTGAACCCATGAAATTATTTGCACCACTGATCGTCGTTCTTGTATTGATGACAAGCTTGATCGCTCAAGCCGCCCCGCCTCTGGCTGGCGTGGTCGTGATGCACGGAAAGGGAGGCGAGCCCGGCAAACATGTGGCTGAATTGGCTGCCTCCCTTGAGCGACGCGGATTCCTGGTGGCGAATCTTGAAATGCCATGGTCTGGCAGACGGAAATATGACGTTGATGTCAGTGCTGCAGAAGCGGAAGTGGAAGCTGCTTTGACCACATTTAGGCAAAAGGGCGTCAGCAAGGTTTTTATTGCCGGTCATAGCCAGGGAGGGGTGTTCGCTTTCTATTTTGGCGGCAAGCATCATGTTGATGGCGTGGTGGCCATCGCGCCGGGCGGCAACGTCGGTAGTTCCTTTTTTCGCAACAAGCTGGCGGAACCGGTCGAGCTGGCGAGGCGCTTGGTTGCCGAGGGAAAAGGGGATGAAAAATATCGTCTGAGTGATTACGAAGGCGCCAAAGGCATGTTTCCGGTGGTCTCCGCACCGGTCGTTTACCTGACCTGGTTTGACCCGGAAGGCGCAATGAACCAGAGCCTGGCCATGAGAAGCATCAAGTCGGACACCCCGGTTCTTTTCATTGCGCCAAGCAACGACTACCCGGACTTGGTGCGCACCAAGGACGCCATGTTTGGTCTGCTGGCGAAACATCCACTGACCACACTGTACGAACCGAACTCAAGCCATTTGAACGGCCCCACCGCATCGGCTCAAAAAATCGAGCAGTGGATTGACGCCGTCATAAAACAATAAGGCTGCTTTGCCTACACGGCCACACGAGATGGAGCTTCGCTGTAGGCATGGGCGTTTTCTTTGGGAGGCGGCAATGCACCGATGGCAGTCGAACACTACGGATTTCTTACCGGAAGTTCAACAGCCGATTTGTCTTTCGGCCAAATTCAGTGCACGACAGGCATCGTCAGGTTTGCAGCTGGCCGTCCTCAGTCAGGTGGTTTCCTAATGCAATCCTGATACCGGCGGTGGTACGCTAATGGCAACATGAATGTTTCACAGGCATCTTTCGCCAGATCTTCCAGCTTGCTAAGCTGGGGCGCGGTGGCGTTGTTGCTTGGATGTGCCACTGCAGGTGGATTTTTACTCGATCACCATGTCTCCCTGACCAGCCAAGCCATGGTCTATGTACTGGCCGTGGTCGTTGCCTCCTACAGTCTGCGATGGCAACAGTCCGTGGCTTGTGCCATCGGTGCAGTCACAGCCTTTAACTTCTTTTTTGTCCCACCACGCTGGACTTTTGAAGTCGATAACCAGGAGCATTTGATTGCCCTGTTCACCATGCTTATGGTTGCCTTGGTCATCAACCATTTGGCGGCACGGTTGCGCCGGGAAACTGAAGTCGCTCAACTCAATATGCGTCGTGCAAGACAGCTCCAGGAATTGGCATCCAACCTGTCCGTTGTGACGAAACTTGAGGAAGTTGTATCTTTGGGCCACGTTGCCCTGGAGTCGGCATTTGCCGGGCCATGCATTCTGGCGCTGCGACGCGGTGGCGATGGGCTTGATCTGCCGAAGACTGTGACATTAAACGATGCTGACGGCATGCGCTGTTGCATGCGCGAAATGGCGGTTCTTGGCCCTGGCACCGGACGCTGGCCCGGCCTGAATGCCTGGTACCTTCCCTTGGGCAATATACCCAACGTGAGCGGGGCGGTCAGAATCCAACCTGCGCTGGCCAGTGATACCGGAGGTCGCGAACACGCTCAGGCCCTTTGTACCTTGCTGGGGCAGGCGTTACAGCGCCTGCGCCTGACCGATACCGTGCAAGCGGCACAAAGTGAAGCGCAACGCCAGCAACTCCAAAACACCTACCTGGCCGCCATTTCCCATGATTTGCGAACGCCTCTTGCCACGGTTGTGGGTGCGGCATCATCACTGCACACCCAGCGTGACAAATTAAGCTCCGAAGAACAAGACCGACTGCTGGTCAGCATCGTCAATGAGGCGTCGTATCTTTGTACCGTCACAGAAAATACCCTGCAGCTTGTACGCCTGACCAATTCGGTGCAGAACATCAAGCGCGACTGGGAATCCATGGAGGAAATAGTCGGTGCCGTCCTGGCACGTGTCCGGCAACGTGACCCTGCTCGACGCATCAAATCCAGGGTTCCCGAAGGACTGCCTTTGATCAAAGCCGATCCGGTATTGCTGGCCCAACTCATTGGCAACCTTCTTGAAAATGCCCTCAAATACAGCACGGGGATGATTGACCTGAGCGTGAGCGTCAGCGAGAGCCAATTACAAGTGGCTGTCAAAGACCGGGGCAATACGATCCCTCAAGAAAAATCTGCAAGCATCTTCGAGCCGTACACACGCGACGACTTGTCGGGCCAACACGGTGCCGGCCTGGGTTTGGCCTTGTGTCGCGCCATTGCTACGGCGCATGGCGGCGCCTTGACTCTCCGGCACCGGAGCGGCGGAGGCAACACCTTCACCTTCGCCATGCCGCTGGAAGCAAACCAGCCAGAAAGCGTGCCAACATGAGTTTGCGAGTCCTTGTGGTGGAAGATGATCCCGAAATTCGGGCATTGATCCGGTCCTCATTGTCTGTTGAAGGGTTTGATGTCCAAACCGCTGTTTCCGTGAGCGAGGCAAGCGCGCTGCTTCGTCACGATTTACCTGACATTCTGCTGTTGGATTTGGGTTTGCCCGACGGAGATGGCGCCGCCTTGGTTCAAGAGGTCCGCAAACAGCACACGCTACCGATCCTGGTGGTATCGGCCCGGCATCAGGAAGCACAAAAGATACAACTTCTTGATGCTGGCGCGGATGACTACCTGACCAAGCCTTTCAGCGTCGCCGAGTTGCTGGCACGCATAAGAGTGGCATTGCGTCACCGGGGCACGACGGTGCCGGCCGCCATCACGGTGCATGAACTGGACGATTTAAAGGTAGACCTCACGACGCACACTGTGATGTGCCATGGACGGGATCTGCATCTCACACCCACCGAGTTCAAGTTGCTGGCGCGTCTGGTTCGTAGCGCGGGGCGTGTGGTCACGCACAGGCAGTTACTCAACGACGTCTGGGGTGCTGAATTTACCGAACACACCCACTACTTGCGTCTTTACATGGGGCAATTACGCGCCAAAATTGAAATTGACCCGGCTGAACCCAGGCATCTGTTGACGGAAACCGGCATCGGATACCGGTTGGCGATAGCGTGATTTCTGTGATCCTTATGCGATCCTGATACGTGGGGATGGACACTGCAGGTCCTGTCACTCACCATGATCGTCATGAGCAAAACTGCCGGCCGCGAACATCTCGCTGCACTTACCCTGGGCGCCTTGGGTGTCGTTTATGGTGATATTGGCACGAGCCCCTTGTACACCATGAAGGAGGTCTTCAGTCCAGTCACCGGCATTCCATTGGATGAATTGCATCTCATTGGCGCGGTATCGGTGATCTTCTGGGGACTAATGATGGTCGTCACGCTGAAATATGTGCTGCTCATCTTGCGGGCTGACAACCGCGGCGAAGGAGGCATCATGGCTTTGACCGCCCTGGCAGTCGAAGCGGCTGGCACGACCCAACGCAGGCGGCTGGTCTTGCTGCTTTTGGGCGTCTTCGGTGCAGCCTTGTTTTACGGAGACAGCGTGATCACGCCGGCAATTTCCGTCCTCAGCGCGGTGGAAGGGCTCGAAGTGGTGACGCCGACACTCAAGCCTTATGTCTTGCCGATTTGTGGCGTGGTGCTGGTCGCCCTGTTTGCGGTACAGCGCCATGGAACCAGCTTGGTTGGCAAGTTATTCGGCCCGATCATCGTTGTCTGGTTTGTGGTGCTGACGGTGTTCGGCGTGATCGAAATCATCCAGCAACCGGCCATTCTTGCGGCACTCAATCCACTGATCGCGATTCAGTTCCTGACGGAACAAGGGTGGCATGTGTTTGTGGGGGTTGGCGCCATCGTGCTGGCGTTTACCGGGGCCGAGGCACTTTATGCCGACATGGGACACTTTGGCAAACGTCCGATCCAACTTGCATGGGGCGGCCTGGTGCTGCCCGCGCTGGCAATCAACTACATGGGCCAGGGCGCTTTGCTGATGCGCGATGCGACAGCTATTGAGAACCCGTTTTACCGTCTGTTTCCAACAAGCTTTCTGATTCCGGCCGTAGTCTTGGCGACTTGTGCCACGGTGATTGCGTCGCAAGCCGTGATTTCTGGCGCCTATTCCATGACCAAACAAGCTGTTCAGCTGGGTTTGCTGCCACGCATGGCCGTGATGTACACCTCTGCAAAAGAGGCGGGACAAATTTACATGCCAGAGGTGAACTGGCTGCTGCTGGTCGCAGTGCTGCTGGCCGTTGTTGGTTTTGGAAGTTCGTCAGCGATGGCCGCGGCCTACGGCATTGCAGTCACCGTGACGATGCTGATCACCACACTGCTGACATTCTTTGTGGTGCGGTACGGGTGGCATTACCCGCTGCCAATGGTGATTGCCGCGACCGGTGTATTTTTGGCGTTGGACCTCTTGCTTGTGGTGTCGTGCGCCCTCAAGTTCTTCCAGGGAGGCTGGTTCCCGCTGGTGCTGGGGCTTTCCATATTTGTGGTGATGGCGACCTGGAGGCGAGGCCGTGAACTTCTGATTGAGTCCATCCGTCGGGAAGATCCTGAACTCATTCCGTTCATCAGCAGTTTGTCAGAGTACGGGATTCACCGTGTGTCTCGCACGGCTGTGTATGCAGTGGCCAACTCAAGCACGGTGCCACAGGCATTGATGCACAACCTCAAGCACAACCAGGTTCTGCATGAGCGCAATGTGATTCTGACCGTTGTGTTCCATGAGGTTCCCTGGATACCGTTTGAGGAACGGGTGCAGGTCACGCCACTGGTGGCCGGGTTTTGGCGGGTCCAGGTGAACTACGGTTTCAAGAACACCCCCGACATTCCAAATGCACTCGAGCTTTGCAGGGAAAAGGGCTTGCCAGTCAACTTGTTTGAGACTTCCTACTTCTTGAGTCGTGAAATCATTGTGCCCACCAAGGGCGCTGGTATGTCCCATTGGCGCGAAGCATTGTTCGCACTGATGTCGCGCAACTCTGGCAGTGTGGCCGGGTTCTTCAGGTTGCCAAACAACTGCGTGATTGAACTTGGGACCAGAGTGCAGATTTGAGTCTGAGTCTGCGCCGACCGTTTTCTGTCGAACTGACCGGCGAGTTACGACCTAAAGCGGCAGTAGCGTTTCTCACGAAAACTTTAATGAGAGTTGAAGTTAACGCCGTTATCTCCGACTGCGACGTATTGCACTTGTGCCGAGATCAGGCCGTGGAAATTGGCAGATGTACCAGAATTCCGAGAGGTCCAAGTGATGCCATCCGGGCTGGTATAAACATGACCAGCAGCACCAACGGTGAGGAACTGGCTGTTGGTTGAGGGTACAACGACCGCTGTTAAATCAACCGTCGGGTCAATGGTGGCACTGGTCCAAGCGATAGCATCAGTACTTTTTATGACTGTGCCTTGGTCACCGATAGCAACATAGGTGTAGACCGCCGATGTCAATTGCGTCGTAATGCCATTCAGGTTAGCGCTGGTGTTGCTAGTTTTGGCTGTCCAAGTGCTGCCGTCGGCGCTGGTCAGCAGTGTGCCATTGGCACCTGCGGCAATCCAAAGACCGCTCGCGGCGTATGTGACGGCATTCAAATTGTTGCTGGTAGGCACACTGGCAGCAGCAATCCAAGTCGCTCCATCGGTTGAATAGCGAATGGTGCCGCTGTCACCTACCGCAACCAGAACGGTGCCGTTGCTGGCAAGTGCATTGACATTGATCACGTTGCTAATGCCGGAGTTGGCCGCTGTCCAGGTGGTCAAATCAGTGCTATAAAAAATTTGCCCGCCCGAACCCGCAGCGATGAACTTGCTCAAGCCATAGGTTGCTGCTCGGAAGTTCACCCCTGGTATTGTTGTGGCTGCGGACCAGTTGATTCCGTCTACTCCCTTGAAAATGACTCCGTTATCGCCTACGGCCACATAATCAATTGTGGTGTCACTTGCGGTACCGTAAGCAAGCCCGCGCAAGGCGGACGCACCCAATGTTGCTGGTGTGCCTGCGGTCCAAGTTGCGCCACCCGGACGCGGCACGGTTGTGATCGAAGGCGTGCCCGGGCCGCCTGGTCCACCATCAATTCGACCATTCACGCTGAACGCGTAGGTGGTGCCGTTGACCAATCCGGTTACCACACGTGGGGAGGTGACATTGAGAAGCCAAGTGTGTGGCGCGCCATAGTCCAGTGACACTGTGGTGCCAGCCAGATAGGCCAGCCAGTACTCGACCCCTGAAGTGGCGGCCCAATTGACCGTGACTTGCCCGTCTCCCGGATCTAGTGTCAATCCACCGGTCGGCGGAGGTGCCGAACTCCCACCCCCGCCACAGGCGGCAACAATGAAAGCAGCCGCGGAGGCGACAAGTTTCCAACGGGTGAATTTGAGCATGTGAATCCAATAAGTAAGGTCGATCTTTTTGCCTAGTAAAGCTGGCAATTCTTGTGTGCTGGCTTTCAATGAGACGTGCGATTGTTGCACCAAAATGTAAATTTTCCGTGAACCAGCAAATCAATTCCTGAGCCTAAACTCAGTTAGCAAGAGACTTGAATTTCTTGTGCGCCGCCAAACAGGTGCCACGCCTATGCGTGACACCTGCCCCTGTTTTCAGTGGGGGCGGCTGGCTGCCAGTTTGCGCACTACGGCTACCAAGCGGTCGACGTTGTGCATGCCGATGCGGGTCACGTAGTCAATTGCCGCGCCCAGGCCCTTGGCATCGGCAATCATGTTGCCTCGTGGCACCTGGCCTTGTGGGATGGGCGTACCGGGCAGACCGGGGTCAAAACCCGCCGGGCTGACAAAAAGTTGTTTCCTACCGTGTCTTGCGCGAGCCATCGAGGGTGAACATGACGCATAAGCGCTGTTCATCCCGTTGCAGACCGCATGCGCGCAGCAAATTTGCAGAGGCCGGGTTGTCACCGGCACATGCCGCTGTGATGCCGGCTGTGTCGCCCTTTTGCGCAGCCTGTTGAATCAATGCAGCGGCCAAGCGCTTGCCCAAAGATCGCCCGCGGGCTGCCATATCCACACTGACCATGCCAAGGTGCGCATGGTCCTGCCACGGACCCTGCTGGCAGTGGCCCCACACCAGTGACCCGACGCCAGCGAGTTGACCCTTGGTGTCCGTGGCAATGGCCAGCAGGCTGGGCACCACCTGGCCGCGCAAGGTTGGTTGCGAGGCAGGCATGATGCCGCACTGCCGCATCTTGTCCTGGCTGCGCTGGGTCATGTCAGCGCCCCAGTCATCTCGCACGGAAAGCGATATGCCTGCGTGCGTCGATGCGCTGAGCACTTGTGCTGTGGTATCCAGCGCGTCTGTGAGACAGGCGTGGTAAAGATCCCAGACATGGGGCGTGGCGTCAACGCCCGCACGCTTCAGCGCCGCAGCAAAATCGGCAACCGCGGGCCGCGTATGCCCAAACAGGCCCACTGCGCCTTCGCAGCACAGCAAATCAATGGCTTGTGTGCGGCCGTAGCGCGCCACATCATCGAGCACGGCAAAGCGACCGGTGTGTTGCTGACCTGGAGTTTGAGCAGCCTGCATGGCGTTGGCAAGGCCGGGCTTACTGGCCGACCGCAGCGGGGTCGGCAATCGCCAGTGATCGGGTCATTTTCATGGTGCAGGTATCGTCATCACAAAATGTCCGAATTATCATATTTGCCAAATAGACTTTTCGTGCCAACTCGAAAATCCGAAACCATGAAAACACAAGAGACAACATCATTGCAAATCCGGTGCATGCAGCAGCACGAATTAGCCAAGTGCCTAGACTGGGCCGCGCAGGAGGGGTGGAATCCCGGCTTGCACGACAGTGAAACATTCTTCGCATCCGACCCTGAAGGGTTCCTGTTGGCGGAACTCCATGGCGAAGCCGTGGGCATGATTTCTGCCGTGCGTTATGGTTCGGACTTCGGGTTCATTGGCTTTTACATCGTGCGCCCCGAGTTCCGTGGTCGCGGCCATGGCCTGTTGCTTTGGAATGCGGCCATAAACCGCCTGAAGGGGCGCCTCATAGGTCTGGATGGCGTTGTCGCGCAGCAGGATAACTACCGCAAGAGTGGCTTTTTACTGGCCTACAACAACATGCGCATGCAGGGGACTACTGGCTCAAAAGGACCCGTGTCGGAAGACGTGGTTGCATTGGATGCGGTTGAACCATGGCGGCTCGTGCAATACGACGCGGCCATGTTCCCGGGCGAGCGCGCAACTTTTTTGCGGCATTGGGTCGGTCAAACCGGCAGCGTTGCGCTTGGACTGCTGCAACAGAACACTTTGCGCGGCTACGGTGTGATCCGCCCCTGCAGGACCGGGTTCAAGGTCGGGCCACTGTTTGCAAATGACACACAGGCGGCTGCCAGCCTGCTCAACGCACTGCTGAGCCGTGTTCCGGGCGGTGAACAGGTTCAATTTGACATCGCAGCAGGACACGATGCGGCGCGTGATTTGGCGCTGTCCTGGGGCATGCAACCCGTCTTTGAAACGGCACGAATGTACACCGGAGCCGCGCCGGCACTTGATCTGCATCGGCAGTACGGCATCACCACGTTCGAGCTGGGTTGATGAACAGTGCACAAGGCAGACCACCCTGGCCACCCTGGCTTTTCGGCAAATTTACCGCGTGGTGAATAGGGGTGAACTTTTGGATTCGAGCTTCGGGCGACCGCGCGTATACCCTTGATCGTCCTCCAGAGCATTCCCACTATACTGCTCCGGTTTGAAAATTTTCATGTCGTCGCTAGGTCGATTGAAGAAGACGCCCCTTCAGAAATGATCTACTGGCATCAACTCAGCATGTCATGCTACAAAGTGCGTTAGTCATCGTCCTGGGCCTCCTGCGAAAAGCTGCGTTTTGGCTGGTCTTTGCTGCACCTGTACTGGCGCTTGCTGCGGACAATTCTGCGTCGAGAGTCAAACCGCTTCATCGCCTGACCGTGCAGTTGAGCTGG
The DNA here is from genome assembly GCA_041183605.1 of Pseudomonadota bacterium. Taxonomy (GTDB): domain Bacteria; phylum Pseudomonadota; class Gammaproteobacteria; order Burkholderiales; family Burkholderiaceae_C; genus Rhodoferax. The sequence continues at coordinate 3,883 of JBEGLK010000019.1, read as the reverse complement.
ACCCATCAAACCCAGTTCGCGGGTTTTTACATGGCCCAGCGCGCGAAGTACTTTGAGGAAGAAGGCCTGGACCTTGTCCTCCTTCCAGGCAACGCGACGGAAAACCCGGTGGAAGTTTTGCGCCAAGGTGGCGCGGACGTCGCCATCTCAACGTTGCGAGGTGCGCTGGCGCTCGGCAATGCCGGCCAGCGTGTGACGAATATCGCTCAAATACACCAGTCGTCGCCCATCTTGCTGATGTGTCGCCCCAGTTTGGGTGTCGCCACTGCCAAGGATATTCTGGGCAAGAAAATCGGTGTGGCTGGAGGTGGGGATCTTCAAATACTGGATGAACTGGTACGCGTGTTGTCACCAGAAGGCTTGGGTGTCATCAAGCTCCCAAGAGACGGCAGCGGGCGATTGCTGATCAATGGTGAGGCAGCCTGCATCACCGGGGTGACTTTCAATGAGATGCTCAGAGTTGAAGACGCCGGCATTCGCTCCACCGACCTTCTGCTGATCCACCCTGAAAACCACGGTGTGGCTGATTTTGGTGATGGTCTGTATGTGCGCACAGAGCGGCTGGACTCGCCGGAATTCCGGGCACAGTTGGTCGGCCTCCTGCGCGGGCTGGCCAAGGGATGGCGCGATGCGCGAAAGAACCCCTCGCTGGCTGTTGCTCAAACCCTCGAACGCAATCCAACACTGGACCGGCAATTCCAGTACCAGGCGCTGGAACAGGTGCTTGAACTGATTCCCCCCAAGAACTTTGGCTTGTTACAGCTGGAGCAGTTGGAGACGTTTGCATCCGCCGGCGCTCAAAATGGCTCACGGCCTGCGATCCCGAACCATGTTTGGACACATCGCATCTGGAATGACTGGCAGCAAGGCGAAGGCGAGGCCAATGCACTGACGCCAGCCACCCGACATGCCCTCAAGGGCGTTTCCCAATACCCGCTTTTTTTGTGGCTGGTGACCATTGGAACGTTGATGTACGGTCTGGGAGGGGCAATGCTTGGCATTGAGCGGGGCTACAACATCTGGGGTCGTTTGCTGGTGGCCGCCATGCCCGCGATCGGCGGCGGTGCTGTGCGCGATCTGATGATCGGTGGCTCGCGCTTGCCGCATTACTTCATTGGAGACCCCACCTTGCCCCTGGCCATTCTGGCCATCGTGGTGGTGTCCTCCGTGCTGATAGCTGTATTTCCTTCGTGGGTGAAATCCCGGGCCTTCTACCTGGTCATGTTCTACTCCGATGTCATTGGTTCAGCTGTCATTGCCGCGTTCGGCGCCATGGTGGCCTTGAATGCCAATGTTCCTTGGGTCTGGGTGCCTTTTTTTGCGGCAATCAGCTGCGCAGGTGGTGGCTTGTTGTTGGATATTGTCACCAACATCCACCCTCGCAGCTTCCGCGGACGGCCGTTTGAAAATGAGGAACGAGGTGTGCTCAGTGGCGTGACTCTTTTGCTGTTCCTGTGGGGGGCTAACCAATTTGAGAGCCCCAGCCTGCTCGTTTATGCGGGCACCATTGCGGCAGTGGTGCTGAACGTGACAGTTCGATTCAAAGGGAAAGCCCTCGCCAAGTACTACCCGAAGTGGCTTGCTGCCACCGAGGACAACAGTGTGGCAAGTTGACGTCCATCGTTACCAGTAACTACGCGGGGAATTGAGGGCTGGGATCACCATGGTGACCAAGTAGGCTTCGCGCAGCAGTCGCTGGGCCACCGCACCCAGCAAAGCGGCCGAACGCGAACGCTCCGATGGACTGCCTGCAATCAATAACACACTCATGCTTACTCTTGATCCTGTGTGTGACAGCGTTGGCTTACTTTTTCAGGTAAATCTGGTCGAAACTGGCGCCGTCGGCAAAGTGGTCTTTGTCAGCCTTGCTCCAGCCACCAAAGGCTTGGTCGATCGTGAACAGTTTCACTTTGGCAAACTGCTTGGCGTACTTGGCCTGGGCCTTGGCCGAAATCGCGGGGCGGTAGAAGTTCTTGCCGGCAATGTCCTGGCCTTCTTCGGAGTACAGGTATTCCAGGTAGGCCTGTGCTACGGCGCGCGTGCCCTTTTTGTCCACGTTTTTGTCCACGACCGCCACGGCAGGCTCAGCCAGAATGCTCAGGCTGGGCGCCACGATGTCAAACTTGGAGCTGAATTCTTTTTCCAGCAAATAGGCTTCGTTTTCCCAAGCGATCAGCACGTCACCTTGGCCCCGTTGGGCAAAGGTGATGGTGGAGCCGCGTGCACCGGTGTCGAGCACGGGCACATTGCCATACAGCTTGGCCACGAATTCCTTGGCCTTGGCGTCGCTGCCGTATTTGCGCTTGGCAAATTCCCAGGCCGCCAGGTAGTTCCATCGCGCACCGCCCGAGGTCTTGGGGTTGGGCGTGATCACACTGATGCCGGGCTTGATCAGGTCGTCCCAATCCTTGATGCCTTTGGGGTTGCCCTCGCGCACGGCCAGCACGATGGTGGAGGTGTAGGGTGATGCGTTGTGCGGCAGTTTCTTTTGCCAGTCGGCAGCCAGCCAGCCGCCATTCTTGACCAGGGCATCGGTATCACCGGCCAGGGCCAGGGTGGCCACGTCCGCGTCCAGTCCATCGATGATGGAGCGGGCCTGTTTGCCGGAACCGCCATGGGATTGTTTGATGGTCACATCCTGGCCGGTTTTGCCTTTCCAGTATTTGGCAAAGGCGGCGTTGAATTCCACATAGAGTTCGCGGGTCGGGTCGTAGGACACGTTGAGCAGTGTCACGGCGGGTTGGGCAACGGCACTTAGGGTGGCGCCCGCCAGCAGGGCAGCTGCCGCAAAATTGAGAGCGCGGCGCGAGATAAAAGCGGTTCTTGATGTCATGTTGGAGTCCTCAGAAGTCATTGCCAAAATGCAATAAAACGGATTCTGAAAGCCATTTAACAAAACTGGAACTACTGAATTTTCACTTCGTTATTACCTAATAATCTATCAAAGGAAAATGAACCTTGAGTTTTTCACCAATCTGTCACGCTGGGGTGGGAAGATAGCGCCATTTTTAATCTTCAGGATCCTGTCAATGAATTCAAGCCTGTTTCCGCGGTTAAGCCTCGCCATTGTGCTCAGCATGGGCCTGATGGCTTGTACTTCTGCCGATCTGAACCGTGAAAAATCTGCGGCTGCCACCCCGGTCGCCAGCTATTCATTTGGCCTGTGGGGTGACATGCCCTACAAGAAAGCCGGCGATGACGCCAAGTTGCCCGCCGTCTTGCACAGCATCAACGCCTCCGACATCGCGTTTTCGATCTATGACGGAGACATCAAGGACGGCAGTTCTAAATGTACTGACAACATTTACACCGAGGCGCTGACCATGTTCAACAGCATGCGCCAGCCGGTGGTTTACATACCGGGTGACAACGAATGGACGGACTGCCACCGCAACAACAACGGCGGCATGGATGGTCTGGAGCGGCTGGCGCACATTCGCAAGGTGATGTTTCCCACGCTCAACAGCCTGGGCCAGCACACGCTGGCGCTGGAGCATCAGGGCAAGTTGGGAGAAAAATATGTCAGCCGCGGTGGTGTGCTGTTTGTCGGCATCAACATGCCCGGCAGCAACAACAACCTGATCCTGAATGCCAGGCAGTGCAGCGACCGCAGTGCGCGCACCCCAGCCCAGTGTGACGCCTCCAACGCCGAGTACCTCGAGCGCGACGCCGCCAATGTGGCTTGGCTGAAAGCGTCATTTGCACAGGCCAAACTCAGCCATGCAAAAGGCCTGGTGGTGGTGCAGGCCGACCCGGGCTTTGATTTGCCCGAGACCGAAAATGTGGATGAGAGTCTGGCCGCCGATTACAGCGGCTACCGCAATTTCATGAGTGAACTGGAGGCGCTAACCAAGGGTTTCGCAGGTCAGGTGCTGTTTGTGCA
>JBEGLK010000018.1:0-14038 GCA_041183605.1 Pseudomonadota bacterium | reverse complement strand
CAAGGACCTGGCCACCTTGAACCTTGCCATGGTCATTGGGCCCGGACTGGCGCCCTTGGTGGGGTCCTGGCTCACGACCTGGTTCGGCTGGAGGTCCCTCTTTGTCATGTTGGCAAGCATCGGCATCACGGTGTTCCTGCTCACCTGGCGCCTGTTGCCCGAGACCAGCCGACCGAGCGGCAAGGTGAGTTTTTCGATCATGGCGCGCGACTCCACGCGTCTGTTGCGCCTGCCTTCTTTCGTGGGTTTTACGTTCACCGGGGGCTGCGCAACTGCCTCACTTTATGCCTTCATCGTTGCTGCGCCCTTCATTATCAGCTTCGAGTTGCACCGCCCCCTGCATGAGACGGGTTTGTATCTGGGGCTGATGATCCTGAATGCGTCATTGGGTTCATTCATTACCCGCCATCTGAGTCACCGGGTTGCGGCGGTCAAGATTTTGATGACAGCCAACCTGCTTGCCGTCGCCTGCGCCGTGGTGCTGCTGGTGATTGCACTGTTCGGCACTGTCACGGTCGTCAACCTGATGGGGCCGATGTTTCTATTGACCCTGGTAGCCGGGGCCTCCAGTCCGGCGGCGTTGACCAAGGCACTTGAAGTTGACTCAAGCATGATCGGTTCAGCATCTGGTTTGTATGGTTTTACACAAATGGCCATCGGTGCCCTCTGCACCGTCGCCGTGGGTCTTTTTGAAGACCCTGCCGTGGGATCGGCGGCCGTATTGACGATCGCCATGCTGGTCGGTCAATTTGGCATTTGGCTCGGCCTGGGTCGGTTGTCAAGAACAGTCTGAACGTTTGATTTTCTGCGCTTTGAACAGCGTTAAGGCAGTGGCCGCCCCGGCCCCTGCCTGCCTTCGGCACGCGCCGAAAGGTAGGCGTACAAGTCCATGATGTGGGCATTCACGCGCGGTTCCTCCTGCCAGGCGGGCATGGTGAGAGCGCCCAGTTGGCGCTGCATGACACCTTCCACCAGAGCGTCACGCGCGGCGCTGTCAGCGGCCTTATCCACGGGGAAACTCCAGTCGTAACGCAGCAACACCAGACCCACAAAACGACGCGGTCCCATGGCACGAACGATGGGTAACAAATCGGGCGCGGCCACCGTCCCGCCAGCGGTCTGGCCGTGACAACCCGCACACCGATCCTGAAAAACACGCCAGCCGGTATAAACCGAGCCTGACGGCTGTGACAAACGTGCCACTTCTTCCGCGGCCTGCCTGTTTTCCAGTTCCACCGCACACCCACCCAGCAACAGTGCAGGCATGAGGACCGCGCCGCACGAGAGTTTGATCGACAAGTTTTTCATGATCATCACCTTTTGGGTTAGTCCAAAGCCACGGCTCATTTTGCTTGGTTTAACTTCTGTTGAATTGAGATTTCTCATGCATGACGCAAGGGCCAATGCCTAGCATGACCCCAAGTCCAACATCGAGACATCCAACATGAACCCAAAGAAACTTCTGTTCCACGACGACGCCCGCGCCAAGATCCGAAGCGGTGTGGACGCGCTGGCCGAAGCCGTCAAGGTCACGCTGGGGCCGCGCGGGCGCACCGTGATCCTGGAGCGTGATTTCGGGCCGCCGCAAATCGTCAATTCAGGTGTGCTGGTGGCCAAGTCGATCGAGCTGGAAGACCGCTTCGAGAACATGGGCGCGCAACTGCTGCGCGAGGTGGCGGCGCGCACCAGCGAAATGGCGGGCGATGGCACCACCACGGCCACCGTGCTGGCCCACGGCATGATCCAGGAAGGCCTGCGTTACCTTGCAGGTGGCATGAACCCGATGGATCTCAAGCGTGGCATCGAACTGGCCATCACCACCCTGGTGGCAGAACTCAAGACCATGGCGAGGCCCTGCGCCACATCGCAGGAAATTGCCCATGTGGCCGCGATATCGGCCAACAACGACCGCTCGATTGGCGACCTGCTCGCCAGTGCCATCGACAAGGTGGGGCGCGAGGGCGCGATCTCGATCGAGGACGGCTCGGGTCTGGAGAGTGTGCTTGAAGTGGTGGAAGGCATGCAGTTTGACCGCGGCTTTTTGTCGCCCTACTTCATCAACAACGCCGAGCGGCAAAGCGCGGTGCTGGAAGACGTGGCCATCCTGCTGTGCGAAGGCCGCTTGTCCTCGCTCAAAGACCTGCTGCCGCTGCTCGAGGAGATCGTGAAATCCGGCCGCCCCCTGCTGGTGATTGCCGAGGACCTCGACAACGATTCCCTGGCGGCACTGGTCATCAACACCATCCGCGGCACCTTGCACACCTGCGCGGTCAAGGCGCCCGGCTTTGGTGACCGGCGCAAGGCCATGGTGCAGGACATTGCGGTGCTGACCGGTGGCAAGGTGGTGAGTGACGAACTGGGGCAGACGCTGGCCAAGGTCAAGTTGTCCGACCTCGGGCGCGCCACCCGCGCCGAGATCACCAAGGAGACCACCACACTGATTGGCGGCGTCGGCAACCCGCAAGCCATCAAGGACCGGATTGCCACCATCCGCAAGGAACGGGAGCTGGCGACGAGCGATTACGACCGTGAAAAACTCGATGAGCGGGCGGCCAAGCTGTCCGGTGGTGTGGCATTGATCAAGGTCGGCGCAGCGACCGAGACCGAACTCAAGGAACGCAAGCTACGGGTGGAAGACGCGCTGCATGCGACCCGTGCCGCAGTCGAGGAAGGCATTGTTCCGGGCGGTGGTGTGGCCTTGCTGCGCGCGCGGCGGGCGCTGGCCAATTTGAATGGCAGCACACTCGACGAAACCTCGGGCATCCGGCTGGTGCAGCGCGCGGTGGAAGAGCCCCTGCGCCGCATCGTCAGCAACGCTGGCGACGAGCCTTCGGTCATTCTGAACCGGGTTGACGAAGCACCCGACCCGGCTTTTGGTTACAACGCGGCCACCCGCACTTATGGCGATCTGCTGCAAATGGGCGTGATCGACCCGGCCAAGGTGACACGCTTGGCATTGCAAAACGCCGCATCGATTGCCAGTCTGATCCTGACCACGGATTGCATGATTGCCGCGGCACCCAAGCCGTCCTCCGAGACGGGAGCGAATCTGCCCGAAAGCAGCGCCGCCCCCATGTTTTGAATGTCACACAACGAAAGAAACATCATGGACAAGACCTGGATTTTGATCGCCAACAGCGAGCGCGCACGTTGCTTTGAGCGGCATGCCCCGGATCATTCGCTCACCGAGTTGACCGATTTTGTATTTCCGCGCGCCAGCCTGACTGACGTGACCGGCAAAGGTCATGGCCGCACTGGCCACGCCGGCACCCAGTTCGAGCCCCGCACCGAGGCACAGGACAAGTCACGCGCCAGCTTTGCCCGTGAACTGGCCGATTACCTCAATGATGCGATCACCGCAAAACGCTACAGCTTCCTGGTGTTGATCGCCAACAGCCCGATGCTCGGCGAGATCAAGCCCCTGCTGAGTCTGGGAGCCGGCAATACCGTGATCCGCAGCGTGGCCAGCGACCTGACCCATCTCACTGGTCCCGAACTGAAAAAGAGTGTCGATCACGCGCTGGCGTTGCCTGATTGAGCACAGCGGTTGTCGGCTTTTGTAGGGCCGACTTCAGTCGGCCAAGGCGGGTGCAAGTCCGCCCTACAAGGTCACGCTCTGGCTGCCCGCGCGGTACACCGCGCAGCACTTGAGCCCCAGCTCCCAGGCTTGGAGCAGGACCAGCTCCAGTTCCTGCGCAAGAATGCTCTCGGGTAGCCGAACCGTTTTGGCAACGCCGCCATCCACACAGGACTGCACCACAGCCATCGTGCGCAACTGATCCTCGGCGCTGATGTCGGTCGAAGTGGCGTCGATGCCAGGTGACACCTTGTTGGCCAGCAGGCTGATGGCGCCGGCAGGTGCCACCGCCAGCAGGTGGCTGTTGCGAATACCGTGCTCGGCGATAGCGTCCTGAAGCTCGTGTGAAAGTTCCAGCACAAACGGGCTGGCGCCGTATTTAAGCTTGTCGTATTCAGGAAAAGCGCCCTTCTCTTTGGCGATTTCGATTGAGGTGCGGTAGGCAATGTCACGAATCGTGCCCATGATGGTGCGCGCCAGGTCGAGGCTGGCCTCAGAGCCGTAACGCAGCCCCAGCATGGCCAGCATGTCGGCCAGGCCGGTGATGCCCAGCCCGATCCTGCGGCTGGCGTGCACCGCCTTTTCCTGTGCTTTCAGGGGACACAGCGAGATGTCATGGACATCGTCAAGAAAGCGCGTGGCAATGCCCGCCACCGCCTTCAAAGCAGTCCAATTGACCTTGGGATGCGCGCCAGAGGGTTTGTGCACAAAACGCGTCAAGTTGATGGAGCCCAGGCTGCAACCACCGTTAGACGGTAGCGGTACTGCCCCACCAGGGCTGGTGGTGGCAAGGCGCTCGCCATACCAGAGGTTGTTGTCGCGATTGATGCGGTCGATGAACAACACGGCAGGCTCGCCACCCGCCAGTTGTGCTGCCAGCAGCTTGTCCCACAGCAGGCGCGCTGGAACTCGCCGGTGTACCAGACAGAGTTGGGGAGCGATGTCGCCTGACCACAAGCGCTCACACACCTCCGCCCCCACCGGAATCGGGTGATGACCCAGAGGAAAAATCAGCGGCCAGGCGTTATCGTCCGCCACGGCGCGCATGAAGTCGTCCGTCACCGCAACCGACAGCTTGAAATGCGGCAGAACTCCGCCGGTGGTTTTGGCGTCAATGAAGGCCTCGATGTCGGGGTGGTCGCAACGCAAAGTGGCCATCATGGCGCCGCGGCGCAGGTTGTGTGATGCCAGCACGGCGTTCGCCGCTTCCCAAACACCCATGAAAGAGACCGGACCGCTGGCCACGCCCGCGCTGGCCAGCGCCAGCGAGCGCGCCGGGCGCAGCGTGGAAAAGTCAACACCAACACCACCGCCGGCCTGCAGCGTCACCATGGCCTCACGCAGGCCGTTGAAGATGCCCTGAATCGAATCCTCAAGCGTGCCGGCCACAAAGCAGTTGAGCAAGGTGCCGCGGTTCAAGGTCCCGGCATTGGCCAGGATGCGGCCACCGGGCAGAAATCTGAAGTCGTTCAGGATCGTGCGAAAGTGCTGACGCCAGTCATCGCGGTGATGGGCCTCAGTTTTGGAAACCGCCAGTGCCACGCGATCCCAGCTGGCCTCGATCGACGATTCCGGCACCCGACCGGGCTCATACCAGCAATAACGGGTGCGCCAGACATGGTCGGAGGCAGCTTCGGTGATGTGGGTGGTTTGCATGATGCGCCTTCAAGATTTTCCGGTCTTTCAGCGTATCTTCTGGCAGCCAAAAGGTCTTGATAAAACGCATCCCGGCCTGTCATTGCACTGAAGCCACAACAAGCCTTAGCTCACAGGTCCGCGATGCGGGCGCGCACGGCCTTGGCCTGCGCACGAATGGCATCGCGCTCGGTTGACGGCATTTTGTCCAGCTGGCGGTACACCATCCCGATGCGCGGGTTGTGCTGAAAGCGGACCGCGTGACGGTCAAAAAAATCCCAGTAGAGCGCGTTGAAGGGGCAGGCCTGCTCACCCAGGCGCTGCTTTTTGTCATAAGCGCAGCCCTTGCAGTAGTCGCTCATGCGGTCAATGTAGGCGGCGCTGCTCACATAGGGTTTGGTCGCCAGCAGGCCGCCGTCCGCGAACTGGCTCATGCCCAGGGTGTTGGGCAATTCGACCCACTCGAAGGCATCGATGTAGACACCCAGGTACCAGCGGTGCAACGCCTGCGGTTCCAGCCCGATCAGCAGCGCAAAGTTGCCGATCACCATCAGGCGCTGGATGTGGTGCGCGTGGGCGTGTTCCAGCGACTGGCCAATGGCGTGCTGCAGGCAGCGCATGCGGGTCTGACCCGTCCAGAACCAGGGCGGCAAAGGCAAGTGGTGAGCCAGCGCGTTGTGCTGCTCATAACCCGGCATTTGCGCCCAATAAATGCCGCGTACATACTCGCGCCAGCCCAATATCTGGCGGATGAAACCTTCCGCGGCAGCCAGCGGCGCGCCGCCGCTGCGGTAGGCTGCCTCAGCACGGTCCACCACCTCGCGCGGCTCGAGCATTTTGGTGTTGAGTGCAAAGGACAGCAGCGAGTGGAACAGCCGCCAATGCCCTGCGCTCATGGCGTCCTGATGGTCGCCAAAATGGGGCAGCACATGGGTGATGAAGGTGTCGAGCTGGTGCAAGGCTTCCCGCCGGTTCAGGGGCCAGCGAAACTGTCCGGCCTGCGGGCTGCCAAAACTCTTGACACCTGCCGCCTCAATGGTCTGCCAGAGCGCGCTGTGGTCGTGCAGCGGGCGGGTATCGGGCGGCTCGGGTGGTGTGCCTTTCCAGGGCTTGCGGTTGTCGGCGTCCAGATTCCACTGGCCACCGGCGGGCTTGTCGGCACCGTCGATCAGCACGCGGTGGCGCAGGCGCATGTGGCGGTAAAAATGCTCCATCAGCCACTGTTTGCGCCCAGCAAACAGGGCGGCTGCGTCCTGGCGCCGGGTGTAGAAATGGGCGCTATCGACCTCCGTGCTGCGGATGTCCGAACCAGCCAGAACAAGCGTACAGAATTCCCGCAACTGCTGACTCAGCCGGTATTCGTCGGGCGACTGGTACTCGAAGTGCTTGCAGCCATGGTGCGCCAACAGCGCTTGCAGGTTGCCGGGCAAGGTCTGGATGTTCTCGGGATCGTTGATGGTGAGGTAAACCACCCTGTGCCCGGCTAGCTTCAGTGCGCGGGCCAGGTCGCGCATGGCGGCAAAAATGGCCAGTATTTTCTGCGCGTGATGCAACACGTAATCGGTTTCCTGGCGCATCTCCATCAGCACATACACCACGCCGGGGTCCACCTTGGCAAACCAGGGGTGCTGCGGGTTGAGCTGGTCGCCCAAAATCAGCCGCAGGGTGTGGGCCGGGCTCGCGTCTATGGTCGTCATGGTCATGTATTTAATGTGCCTCAGGCTAGTTGCCACAAGCGCTGGTAACTTTGGTCGGGGTCATGGTCTTGCGCCTGTTTTTGCAATTTAATGCGGCGCCGGCGCACGGCGGCAACGCTCGGAGCAAAACTTGACCTTGTCCCAGTCGCGTTCCCATTTTTTGCGCCAGACAAACGGGCGCTGGCACACCGGACAGATCTTGCTCGGCAAATCGGCTTTGCGGCGCATGTTCATGACAGGTCCAGACTGAGTTGGGCGCTGTGCGCCGGTGGTGACTTGCGGCGTGGCGCACGGCCTTGGCGCGAGGCGTGTTTTTCCACAATGGCAGCCTTGGCAGCGCGCACCTCGGGCTGCGCACGACGCGCGTGCAAACGGGTCTTGGCCACGCGGGTGGCGGAGGCCAGATCGACCAGCGGCAGCGGCCAGGCATCCGGCGCGCCCGCGGGCGCATCCGCGCTCACGCGAACGCCGCAGGCCAGTTGTACGCTTTCAGGCATGCGCCAGGGTTCGAACAGCCAGGCGTCAGGCACGCGGCGCAGGGCCGGCAACCAGCGCCGCACAAAAATGCCGTGGGGGTCATGGTCTTGCGCTTGCTTGATGGGGTTGTAGACCCGAGTGGTATTGATGCCGGTGGTGCCCGACTGCATTTGCAGCTGGCTCCAGTGGATGCCGGGCTCATAGTCGAGAAATTCGCACGCCAGCCACAGCCCGACCTCGCGCCAGTGCAGCCACAGCGGGTAGGCCGCCACCGACACCAGCATCGCGCGCATGCGAAAGTTGAGCCAGCCCGTCTGACGCAGCATGGCCACGCAGGCGTCCACCATCGGCCAGCCGGTGCGACCCTGTTTCAGGGCCTCAAAATGCGCCGGATTCCAGTCGGGTTCACGCAGGTCGTCGTAACCCCGGTGCAGGTTGCGCCACTCCAGCTCGGGCTCGCTCTCGAGCTTCTGGATGAAATGGCAATGCCAATGCAGGCGGCTTAAAAATGCAGTCAAACCCTGCGCGGCGTAAGCGTCTTGCCCCTTGCCCTGGGTACTCAAGTGAGCGATGCGCGCGCGTGTGGCCTGTACCACTTCGCGCAGGCTCAAGGTGCCGTAAGCCAGATGGGCCGACAGCCGTGAGCAGGCGGTGGGCGCGGACAACGGCGACGAAATGCCACCACGGTAATTGCGGCAGCCGTCCAGCAAAAAATGTTGCAACACCGCCTGACCCCGGCTGCGCCCACCCTGTTGTCGCTGCTGCGGTACCCAGGCGTCCAGGCCCAGGGCCTGCACATCGGGCAGCGCCTGGCGTGGCCAGGGACTGGGTTGAAAGTGGCTTGCGTCGATTTCAGGCAGCACATGGCAGGGCGCGCGCATGTGGGTTTCCCAATGCGAGAGCCATTGGTCACGGTCGGGCAAGCGGCGCACCACACCAAACTGTGCCGACTCCAGCCAGTGCACCCGGTGCTGGCGGCACCAGCGGGCCACGGCACGGTCGCGGGCGTAAGTGGCGGCGTTGCCTGTTTCTTCATGGGCATGCAGGCTGGCAAATGGCGCCAGCGCAAACAATTCGTCCAGCACCGCCACCGCCTCCCCGGTGCGCACATGCAGGCGGCCCCCGCGTTGTTTTAGCTCAAGTGCCAGCTCGCGCAGGCTCTCCTTGATGAACGCGTAATGCTGCGCGCTGGCGTCGGGCTGTGTCCACAGGCTGGGCTCGATGATGTACAGGCACAGCACCGGTCCGGTGGCCAGCGCCTGGTTCAGCGCGGCGTGGTCGTGCAACCGCAGGTCGCGCTTGAACCAGACCACGCCATAACTCATGCGTTCAGAACCCCGTGGCACATGGCTTGGCCCAACACAGCGGGAAGGAGGTTTTTAGCAGCGCTCATTGTGTTCATTTGTGATTTGGGTCAATCTGCTGGATTGTGTGCCATGCGCTTGTATACCGCAGCCATCGATTTGCCAAACACCCGCGCGGGTGGTGGTCTTTGGTGGCGCTTCAGGGCACCAGCACCGCCGCACCGTCAATCAGCCCAGTCCTGAGCGCGGTGATCGCCTCGTTGGCCTGCGCCAGGGAGAAGGGTGTGACATGCGTGTCGACCGGATAACGCGCAATCAGTGAAAAGAAGGCCTCGCCATCGGCGCGGGTCAGGTTGGCCACCGAGCGCAGACTGCGTTCGCCCCACAGCAGCGCGTAGGGAAACGAAGGAATGTCGCTCATGTGGATGCCCGCGCACACCACCACCCCGCCCTTGCGTGTGGCACGCAGCGCGGCCGGCACCAGCGCGCCGACTGGCGCAAAGATCAGCGCAGCATCGAGTTCGACATCAGGCCGGTCATCCGATGAACCAGCCCAGCAGGCGCCCAGCTGCCTGGCAAAACGCGCGCTTGACTGATCGCCCGCACGTACAAAGGCATAAACCTGCTGCCCCTGCGCCACGGCAAGCTGGCAAATGATATGGGCCGCCGCGCCAAAACCATAAAGTCCCAATCGCATGCCGCCCGTCACGCCCGACAGGTGGTAGGCGCGGTAGCCAATCAAGCCCGCGCACAGCAGTGGCGCCGCGTGCACATCGTCGTAAATGGCAGGCAGGACAAAACAAAAGCGGGCGTCAGCCACGGTGTATTGCGCAAAACCGCCATTGCGGTCATAACCAGTAAACACCGGGGTGTCGCACAGGTTCTCGCGGCCACCGGCGCAATAGACGCAGTGGCCACAGCTACCGCCGAGCCAGGGCACACCGACGCGGCTGCCAAGCTCGAAACCACTCACCCGCGGACCCCTGGCCACCACACGCCCCACCACCTCATGGCCGGGCACGATACCCGCCAGCCTGGCGGGTAGATCGCCATCAACGATATGTAGGTCGGTGCGACAGACACCACAGGCCAGTACCTGCAGCAAGAGCTCGTGGGCCTGCGGCTGCGGTATCGGCAGATCACTCATGACGAGCGGCTGGCCAGGTGCAGGCAAGGTCATGGCCAGCATGGTCAGGTCCCGGCGGGTGAATTCAGGCCGCTCGACGCGGTATCGCGGGCATCAAGGCGCGTAAGGTCCAGGGCCAAGGCGCGGATGGCGGCCTCGTCGAGGGTTTCTTTTTCGAGCAAGGCACGTGCGCCACGCTCCAGCACCGCCCGGTTGACCTGCAGGATGGCGGCCGCATGGTCAAAGCCCGCCATGACAATGCCGCTGATCGCTTCGTCGATGCGCTGCTGGGTGTGCTCCGACACCATACTTCCCTGCGGCAACACGCCGGCCGGCAGGTCCAGCATCTGCTGGCGCTTGGGCTCGAAGGCGACATATCCCAGACCCTCGTCCATGCCGTAACGGGTCACCATGTCACGCGCCATGTCGGTGGCTTTGGCCAGGTCGTCAGCCGCACCGGTGGACAACATGCCGAACACCAGTTTTTCGGCGGCGCGTCCGCCCAGCAACACCGCGATCTTCTGCTCGAGCTCGGGGCGTGTCATCAGGTAGCGGTCCTCGGTGGGGCGCTGGATGGTGTAACCCAGGGCCCCAATGCCACGCGGGATGATCGACACCTTATGCACCGGGTCCGTGCCCGGCTGGGCCAGCGCCACCAGCGCATGACCCATCTCGTGACAAGCCACGGCCTCGCGCTCCTTTGGGTTGAGCACCCGGTTCCGGCGCTCGAGGCCGGCGACGATGCGTTCCACGGCGGACGTGAAGTCCGGCAAGGTGACCTGCTCCGCCTTGCGCCGGGTGGCCACCAGCGTGGCCTCGTTGACCAGGTTGGCCAGATCGGCACCACTGAAACCGGGCGTCAGGGCCGCCACGTCCTCGAGCTTGAGCGCCGGCTCTAGCCTGACCTTGCGCACATGGACCTTGAGAATGTCGGTGCGGCCCTTGCGGTCGGGTCGGTCCACCAGCACCTGGCGGTCAAAACGACCCGCGCGCAAAAGCGCCGGATCCAGGATTTCGGGCCGGTTGGTGGCCGACAGGATGATCAGGCCGACAGACGAATCAAAACCATCCATCTCCGCCAGCAGTTGGTTCAACGTCTGCTCCTTTTCGTCATGCCCGCCCAACCCAGGAAAAGCGCCTCGGGCACGGCCCAGCGCGTCAAGCTCGTCGATGAAGATGATGGCCGGCGCCAGCTTGCGCGCCTGCTCGAATAAATCTCGCACCCGGGCCGCACCCACACCGACAAACATCTCGACAAACTCGCTGCCCGAGATCGAGAAAAAAGGCACACCGGCCTCGCCCGCCACGGCTTTGGCCAGCAGGGTCTTGCCGGTTCCTGGTGGCCCGACCAGCAACACCCCTTTGGGAATGTGAGCGCCCAGGCGGCCGTATTCCTGTGGATGTTTGAGGAAGTCGACCACCTCCTCAAGCTCGTGGCGCGCCTCGTCAACACCGGCCACGTCGGCAAAGGTGACGCCGGTGTTGGTCTGCACATATATCTTGGCGCGACTTTTTCCAATCGATAAAAAGCCACCCATGCCCTGTTTGTCGGCAAAACTGCGGAACAGAAAAAACCAAAGCCCGAAGAAGACCAGTGATGGCACGATCCACGAAGCCAGGTTCTTCAGCCAGGTGCTTTCCACCACCCGCCTGTAGGGCACCTTGTAGCGGTCCAGGCGCGCCGCAAGATCGGGCTCGACGCGTGCGGTCACCAGCACCGTTTTCTGTCCATCAGCCGCCTTCAGGCGGCCGGTCATCGTGAGGTCGTTGACGACCACTTCCTCAATGCGCCCCTCACTGAGCGCCTGCTCGAACGCACTGTAGGGAACGATCTCGGACTGATTGGCGTTCTGCCAGATGGCCTGTAGCCAGAACAACAGCACGGAGGCCAGCAGCCAGTAAGCAAGGTTCCAGGTTTGTTTCTTGTCCAATTTGCACCCCTCAGGCGGCGCCATCTGAAGCCGCCAGACTACACGCATCACCCGGGAGCCCAATGACAATTCTCAAGCAGAATGACGCTGAAAGTTTTAGCATCACGTGCCTAGCCTTCATGCAGGAGTGATCATGAACCCACATCCAGTTATTCTGGCGCTGATTGCCGTGGAGCGGACCTGATGGACACGCGTGCTGACCCGTCAGACGCCGCGCACCGGGGCTTCAGCCAGTACCTGGCCGGTCTGGCACCGGTGTCTGACATTCCCCTGCGCCTGTCGCTCTGGAACGGCATGCAACATGACCTGGGGCCACAGCCCAGGGTCACGGTCAACATCCTGAGTCCGGGTGCGCTCAAGTATTTTGTGCCGCCCAGCCTGGACAACCTGGCCGAGGGTTATGTCAACGGCCATTTCGATGTGCAGGGATCGGCGGCCGATGTGGTGGACGTCGCCACCCGCTTGGCGCACCATGGGGTGTCGATGAAGGGCAGGTTCGGCCGCCTGTTCAGCGCCCTGCACCATGACCGCAGCCAAGATGCCCATGCCATCGCGCACCACTACGATGTTTCCAACGACTTCTATCGCCAATGGCTCGACGAGTCCATGGTGTATTCCTGCGCTTATTTCCCGAACCAGACCGAGTCGCTGGAAGCGGCCCAAATCGCCAAACTCGATCACACGCTGGGCAAAATCATGCTCCAACCCGGCGAGCGCCTGCTCGACATCGGTTGTGGTTGGGGCGCCCTGGCGATACGCGCGGCGCAAAAATACGGAGCCAGGGTGCTGGGCGTGACGCTGTCCAGAAGACAGCACGCACTGGCCAGTGAACGCGTGGCACAAGCCGGCCTGGCGGGTCAGGTCGAAATCCGCTTGCAGGACTACCGGGACCTCGACCCCCGTGACGGCCAGTTTGACAAGATCACCTCGATCGGCATGTTCGAACATGTGGGACTGAAGCACCTGGAGGCCTATTTCGCCCAAATAAACGCGCTGCTGAAAGACGGTGGCCTGGTGCTGAACCACGGCATCACCTCGACCGATCCGGGCAGTGGTGTCGCGCCGCTGGGGGCTGCGAGTTTCATCGAAAAATACGTTTTTCCGAATGGTGAACTGCCGCACATCAGCCTGGTGCTCAAGGACATGCAAAGCGCGGGCCTGGAGGCGCTCGATGTGGAGGGCTTGCGCCGCCATTACGCGCGCACGCTGGCCTGCTGGTCGGACAACTACGAGCGCCAGCAGGAGACCATCCAAGCTCTGGTCGACGAGACCACCTTTCGGGTCTGGCGCATTTACCTCGCCGGTTGCGCCCACGCCTTTTCACAAAACTGGGTGTCGATTTACCAGGTGCTGGCCTGCAAGGCAGGTACCAGCGCTGCGCTGAATCCAACGCCCTGGTCACGCGCCTACATGTACACCTGAGGCCTCGGCTTCCTTTTCTTCTCGTCGTTTGGCTTGGAAAATGCCTGGCGCAGCGCACCGAGCTCGGCCATCCGCTGTGCCACCCTGCCGTTGATGCTGTCGGCGGAATACTGGCCGCTCGCACCAAGCTCACCAGCGGGCACCCCTGTCAACAGCGCGATGGCCTCATCCACGTGGGCAACCGCATGGATATGAAACTGACCAGCTCGCGCAGCGGCCACCACATTCTGGCGCAGCATCAGGTGCTTGACGTTGGCCTGTGGAATCAGCACGCCCTGGGCACCACTGAGACCACGGGCCAGGCAAATGTCGAAGAAACCCTCGATCTTTTCATTGACGGCACCGATGGCCTGCACCTGACCAAACTGGTTGACCGAGCCTGTGACCGCCAGCGATTGCAGCAAGGGCACATTGGCCAGGTGTGACAAAAGTGCGCACAACTCGGCCAGCGAGGCGCTGTCGCCATCGACCTGGCCATAGGATTGCTCGAACACCAGGCTCGCCGAAAGCGCCAACGGCCGGTTGCGCGCATAACGTGCGGCCAGGAAAGACGAAAGAATCAGGATACCCTTGGAATGGATGGCGCCCGAGAGTTTGACCTCACGCTCGATATTGACCATCTCCCCGCTTCCGAGCCGCGTGGTGGCCGTGATGCGGGTCGGTTGGGCAAAGGCAAAATCGCCGAGCTGTAACACCGACAGCCCATTGATCTGGCCCAGCACCGCACCCTGAGTGTCGATCAACAAGGTGTCGCGCAGGATGGCCTCATGCAACTGGGAACGCAGCCGGTCCTGACGATGTGTTTGCGCGTCAATCGCCTGCTGCACATTGTTTTCGGTGATGGCCGCCAGGCCCGCCTCGCGTGCCCA
>JBEGLK010000017.1:0-14570 GCA_041183605.1 Pseudomonadota bacterium | reverse complement strand
CTTGACCTGTTGCCAGATGGCCATGGCCTGTTCACCCGCCTTGAACTCGCGCTCGAGCCGCATCGAACACTCCCGCACGCGCAAATCGTAAAACTCGATACGTTCACGTTGCGCCCGCTGCTGGCCGTGCCAGTCCGCCGTCTCAAACCGGTGCTTGGCCCTTGCTGACTCAGTTCTGAACAGCCGGTAATGGCGGTTGAAACCGTCCATCATGGCCTTGGCTATGTCGTAGGCCAGCGTGGAATCGAGACGGGGGGGAAACATGAGAACCCTTGACTCAGGCTAGTTTCGACAAATTATTTTTGCAGATCTGGACGCGGATAACGCCTGAAAGCATCGCGAAAAACCCCCACGACTTCATGCGCGCCCTGCATGCTGACAGCCAGGTCTTTCACCAGCCCGTCTTTCAGGCCATAACACCAGCCGTGCACCGTTACTTTTTGTCCGCGCGCCCAGGCGTCCTGCAACACGTTGCTCAAGGCCACGTTACCCACCTGTTCGATCACATTCATCTCGCACAGGGTATCTTCCTGCTCGGCCACCGTCAGATGGTCCAGACGGCGCCGATGGCGCAGCTTGACGTCGTGCACATGGCGCAACCAGTTGTCGGCGAGTCCGACGCGGGTGCCGCGCAAGGCGGCCAGCACACCACCACACCCATAGTGCCCGACCACCATGATGTGCTCCACCTTGAGATGGTCCACGGCAAACTGGATCACCGACAAAGCGTTCAGGTCCGAATGCACCACCACATTGGCGACATTGCGATGCACAAAGACCTCACCCGGATCGAGTCCGGTGATCTCGTTGGCAGGCACACGGCTGTCGGCGCAGCCAATCCAGAGGTATTTGGGTGTCTGCTGGTGTGCCAGTTGACTGAAGAAACCAGGCCGTTGCGCTTCCATGCGTGCAGCCCAGACGCGGTTGTTGTCGAGAAGATGTTGTAGAGAGGTCATGCGCCAATGTTACCGGGTGTTCTCAGGTCCAGTGCGGCGCAGCCTCGTTCTTGAGTTGGTGGCGCAGGGCTGCGTAGTTGGGCACCACCGACTGCACCGTGTCCCAAAAGCGCGGGCTGTGGTTCATTTCGCGCAAATGGCTCAGTTCATGCGCCACCACGTAGTCAATGACTGAGTTGCTGAAATGAATCAAACGCCAGTTCAGACGAATCGAACCGTCAACACGGGCGCTGCCCCAGCGTGTGCCGGCATTGCTGAGCGCCAATTTTTTCCAGTGCACCCCCAGCAGCGGCGCGAAATGGTCCAGGCGCTCCTGAAAGAGCTGTCGCGCCTGACGCATCAGCCAGGCTTGCACCATATCGCGAATTTGGTCCGGGCTGGCATGGTGCGGCAAACTCAGGCGCAGGATCAGGGTGGGGTGTTCGCCCACCGCCAGTTCGGCCCCCGCGGCGGCAAAACCATGTCCTGGATCTAGCTTGAGCACCAGGGTCTGCCCCAGGTAAGGCATGGCTGCACCATCGCGCCAATCCATTCTGTGCTCGGCCTGCCTCTCATGGCGCTCGCGCACTTCCTGCAGTTTGCGCAGTATCCAGGCCGATTTTTCCTGCAATGCGGCATCCACCTCATACAGCGGCACCCATTTGGGCGCGCGCACGGCCAGTCCATGCGGACCGACACTGAAGCCGATGGTACGGCGTTGACCCCGCTTGAATTCATAAGCCACCAAGGCATGGCCCAGTCGCACCTCGCGGCTGGCCTGTGGGTGACGAAAATGCACGGCCGGTCCTGCCACGAAAACTGTTGCAATCGGGGCCTTTTCAGGCTTTGATCCGGGTCTAGCCTTGGGCGCCTGGACCACAGGCGTCACAGCCGGGTCGGGTTCAAACAAATCCAGCGTGAACCGCAGCAAGGGGTGCATGTTGGCGCCTGCTTAATGTTGTGGATAAGCCTCGGGGTCAATGCGGCGCATCTCGGCCTCGATCCAGGCTTCGGCCTCGCGCATCAGGACTTTGGGGTCACGCCCTTCGACGGGCAATGCCGGGCCGATCGACACCGTGACCACACCCGGCTGTTTGACAAAGCGATCTCGAGGCCAGCACTGCGCCGTAGCCACCGCAATCGGTATCACCGGCGCACCGGATTGCGCGGCAAGCCGGCTGCCGGCCGTCTGGTAGGTGCCTTTTTGGCCACGCGGAATGCGTGTGCCTTCCGGAAACATGATGACCCAAACCCCTTGGGCGAGCAGGCGGCAACCCTGCTCGATCACGTGTTTCATGGCCTCGGTGCGGGACTCGCGGTTGATGTGAATCATGTCCAGGCGCGCCATCGACCAGCCAAAAAAAGGAATTTTCAGCAACTCGCGCTTGAACACGAACGCCAGCGGATGGGGCATCAACGTGGGCAACAGCAGGGTTTCCAGCGTCGACTGGTGCTTGGACAACAACACCGCCGCACTGCTCTTGCCGAGCGGCAGGTTGTCATAACCCAGCACCTTGAACCGCACCCCCAGAATCACCCGGGTGCCCCACATCACCACCTTGAACCAGTTGACGGCAGTCCACCAGGCCGCACGACGGGAGAACAGGGACACCAGCAACACCGCCATGGTCCACGGGATCACCGTGATCACCATCCAGGCCATGTGCAGAACCGAGCGAATCAGCGCCAGCATGCCCTCAGGCCCCCTCTTCTTCGCGGCTGAGCAGGAAGTCGACAAAAGCCGACAAGTCGTTATGCACCCGGGTCTGCGGTGGGAACGAATCAGGCAGGCTTCGCCCCTTGTAGGCAGCACCCTTGCCGGTCAATACCAGATGCGGCTCACAACCCAGGGCCACGCCCGCAACCAGATCGCGTGCCGTGTCGCCCACGGTCGGCACATGGCGAAGATCCATGCCATAACGGTCGGCAATTTGCTCAAACAGGCCCGGGGCAGGCTTGCGGCAATTGCATTGGTCCATCGGCGTGTGCGGGCAGTAAAACACCGCGTCAATGCGTCCGCCCACGGCAGTCAGCAACTGGTGCATCTTGGTGTGCATGGCATTCAGATCCGAGACCTCGTACAAGCCGCGCCCCAACCCCGACTGGTTGCTCGCGACCACCACATGCCAGCCGGCCTGGTTCAGACGGGCAATCGCCTCCAGCGAACCAGGCAAGGGTTTCCATTCTTCAGCCGACTTGACGTAGTCCTCGCTGTCATGGTTGATGGTGCCGTCCCGGTCCAGAATCACCAGCTTGATAGGAGTCATGGTTTGCCTTTGTGAGCGCGATAACGACAGATCAAGCCGCCAAGCGCGACAAGTCCGCAACCTGGTTCATGGCACTGTGCAGGGTCTTGAGCAAGCCCAAGCGGTTCAGGCGCAAGTCCAGGGCCTCGGCATTGACCATCACGCCGTCAAAAAATGCGTCCACTGGCGCCCGCAGTGCGGCCAGGGTTTGCAGCGCGGCAGCATAGTCACCAGCGTCGAACAGCGCCTGGGCGCGCGGCGCGATGTCCTGCATGGCCGCATAGAGCGCCTTCTCGGCGTCTTCTTTGAGCAGCAGTTCGCTGACATGGGCATCTGCGGCATCGGCTTTTTTCAGGATGTTGCTGATGCGTTTGTTGGCCGCAGCCAATGCCGGTGCTTCGGCCAGTGCGGTAAATGCACGCACCGCAGCCAGGCGTCGCGACACGTCACCCAGGCGCTGAGGGTGCAATGCCAGCACGGCATCCACTTCCAGCGCGCTGTAACCCTGCTCGCGCAGGGCACCGGCCAGGCGGTCATAAACAAAATCGCAGAGTGCCGCGCTGGCGTCACTGATCCTGTCGCCAAAGGCTGGCACGGCGGCCGCCACCAAAGCCTTCAAGTCGAGTGCCAGATCTTTTTCAACCAGCATCCGGATCACACCGAGCGCATGACGACGCAGTGCAAACGGGTCCTTGTCACCCGTGGGCAGGTTGCCGATGCCAAACATGCCCACCAGGGTCTCCAATTTGTCGGCCAGTGCCACCACCACACCCACCGGATTACGCGGCAACGCGTCGCCGGCAAAACGGGGTTTGTAATGGTCTTCAATGGCCTCTGCCAGATCAGCGTCCAGACCGTCGTGGCGGGCGTAATAACCACCCATGATGCCTTGCAGTTCCGGGAACTCGCCCACCATGTCGGTCAGCAAGTCGGTCTTGGCCAAGCGCGCGGCCAGTTCGGCCCGCGTGGCCAGTGCCTCGCCACCGAGTTGCAGCGCCAGCGCTCGGGCGATGGCACAAACACGTGCCATGCGTTCGCCCTGGGAGCCCAGTTTGTTGTGATAAACCACCTTGTCGAGGCCAGCTACGCGGGACTCGAGCGTTTTCTTGCGATCCTGGTCAAAGAAGAACTTGGCGTCGCTCAGGCGCGGGCGCACCACACGTTCGTTACCGCCAATCACGGCGCTGGCATCGGCCGGGCTGATGTTGCTCACCACCAAAAATTGATTCGTCAATTTGCCCTGGGTATCGAGCAGTGGGAAGTACTTCTGGTTGGCCTTCATGGTGAGGATCAGACACTCCTGAGGCACCTCCAGAAACTGCGGTTCAAACTGGCAAGTCAACACATTGGGACGCTCCACGAGGGCCGTCACTTCATCGAGCAAGGCGTCGTCCATCAACACCTCAAAGCCCGGACCCAGACGCTCGGCGGCTTGTGCCAGTTGTTGCACGATGGCAAAACGCCGGTCCTGGAAGCTTGCGATCACGGCACCGTCACGCAACAGCGTGGCCGCGTATTCGTCGGCATGGTTCACCGTCACCGGCGACACCAGGGCCTCAAAGCGGTGGCCCAGGGTCATCTTGCCGGAACTCAGGCCCAGCACTTTCACCGGCACTACCGTGTTGCCGTGCAAGGCCAGCAACCCATGCGCCGGTCGCACAAAATTGACGCTGCTCCAACCCGGCAGCTCACAATCGGCCTGCAACTGGTAACTCATCATTTTGGGGATCGGCAACTGCGCGAGTGCCGCCAGCAGCGCCTGCTGCAAACCGACGTCGAGCGTGGCACCGGTCACCATGCTGTCGTAAAACAAGGCCTCGGCCTTGCCATCGGGCGCCTTGCGCAACGCCGCCACGGCGAACACCGGATCGGACACGTCGGCCCCCAGGGCTTGCAGTTTTTTCAGCAAGGCGGGTGTCGCCAAGCCGTTGGCGTCAAGCCCGACACTCACCGGCATCAGTTTTTGCTGCACCGCTGTGTCGGCAGCCTTTGCAGCCACGTGCGTGATATGGGCGGCCAGGCGGCGCGGTGACGCAAACGGTGTGGTCACCGAGTCGCTGGAGGCCAGTCCCAGCTGGCGCAACTGCGCGCACAACTGCGTGGCAAAAACTTCACCGAGCTTTTTGAGCGCCTTCGGCGGCAACTCTTCAACAAACAGTTCAACGAGAAGATTTTGATGGGTCATGGTCAGGCCGCTTTCTTGTTCATCTGTTCAACCCATTCACGCGGCGCCATCGGGAAACCCAGGCGTTCGCGGCTGTCAAAATAACTTTGCGCCACGCTGCGCGCCAGCGTCCGGATACGGCCGATGTAGGCGGCACGCTCGGTCACGGAAATCGCGCCGCGGGCATCGAGCAGGTTGAAGCTATGCGCGCATTTAAGGACCTGTTCGTACGCGGGCAGCGCCAGCTGGACGTCCATCAGATGTTTGGCCTGTTTTTCGTGCGCCGCGAAAGCGGTGAACAAAAAGTCAGCGTCGCTGTGCTCGAAGTTGTAGGTCGACTGCTCGACCTCGTTTTGTTTGTAGACATCGCCATAGGTCAGCTTGGTGCCATCGGGCGACTCGGTCCAGATCAGGTTGTAGACGTTGTCAACACCCTGCAGGTACATGGCCAGGCGCTCCAGGCCGTAGGTGATTTCGCCGGTGATGGGCCGGCAGTCAATGCCGCCAACCTGCTGGAAATAGGTGAACTGCGTCACTTCCATGCCGTTGAGCCAGACCTCCCAGCCCAGTCCCCAGGCACCGAGCGTAGGATTCTCCCAGTCGTCCTCGACAAAACGGATGTCGTTCTTTTTCAGGTCGAAGCCCAGTGCTTCGAGGCTGCCGAGGTAGAGCTCGAGGATGTTGCTCGGTGCCGGCTTCAGCACCACCTGGTACTGGTAGTAATGCTGCAGCCGGTTCGGGTTTTCGCCGTAGCGACCGTCCTTGGGACGACGGCTGGGCTGCACATAGGCTGCTTTCCAGGGCTCCGGCCCGAGCGCGCGCAAGAAAGTAGCCGTGTGCGAGGTCCCTGCGCCCACCTCCATGTCGTAGGGCTGTAACAGCGCACAGCCCTGGGCATCCCAATACGACTGCAATTTCAAAATGATTTGCTGGAAGGTCAACATAAGCGGAAGGGACAGCCGACAAAGCCACCCGGAGTAAAAAGGATTGACGCAAGCAGCTGCGTCGAAAAGGCCAATTTTAAGGGCTTATGCCCCCGAGCCGAGACGCTTTTGCCGGGCGCCTGACCCAGGCCAAAAGCAGAAGAGCCAGGGCCATGCACAGCATCGGCCACAGGCCCCAACGCGCCACCCACCACGCATAGGGTGTGATGCCACTGCGTCCTTCCACCGTGCCACGCAAAGCCATGGCTTGGTGTGGTTCCGCCGCATGAAGGACGCGTGCACGGTGATCCACAAAAGCGGTCAGCCCGGTGTTGGTGGCCAGCAAAAAAGGACGGTCAAACTCCAGCGAGCGCATGCGCGCAATTTGCAGGTGCTGTTCCATCGCCAGGCTTTCGCCAAACCAGCCCAGATTGCTCACATTGACCAGAATCGTGGGCGAAGTCGCGTCTGCCAGAAACTGTTTTGCCAGCTCCTCGCTGAACAGGTTCTCGTAACAGATGGTGGTGGCCAGGCGTTGCCCCCGCCAATCAAAGGTGGGCTGCGGCAAGGCACCACGATTGAAGTCCCCCAGCGGAATGTGCATGAGGTCGGTGAACCAGCGAAAAAACGGCGGGATGAACTCACCAAAAGGCACCAGATGATGTTTGTCATAACGCCAGGGCGCCGCCTGCCCCGGCTTGAGGCCAACCACCGAGTTGGTGTAACCCTCACTGAAACTGCCCAGTGGTATGCCTACCAGCGCAGCCTGACCTCCAGAGGCAAAACGCTGCTGCAAGGCCTGCCAGTAGCCTGCGGGCAGCTGCCCTGGCAGCAGTGGCACGGCAGTCTCGGGCGTAATCACCAGCGGACTCGCGTTCTGCTGGAGCTGGTCGCCGTACCACTGCAAGGCCTTGAGAACGCCGGTCTCGGTGTCGAATTTTTCGTTTTGGGGAATATTTCCTTGCAGCAGGGTCACCTCCATTGAACCAGTCGAGCCGCCCTGCGGCGAAGGCAGCCACAAGGCCAACAACAGTGAAACGCTGACCACGGCGGCAGACTTCAGGACATCGCCCCACTGCGCGTTGCTCAGCGCACGCCAAGCCAGCGCCAGGCCGGCCGCCAGCACTGCGGCAAAAAAACTCGTGCCATACAGACCCATCCATGGCAGCAGGCCTGAGAGTGGACCGTCGATGTGCGCATAAGCAATCGCGCCCCAGCCAAAACCGGTCAGCAACAGGCCACGGGCCAGCTCGGCCAGCACCCACAGGGCGCCAAAAAGCAGCGCTGCCCCAACCGGATGCAGCAACACCAGATTTCGGAAAATGCCTGCCGCCGCTGCGTAATACAGCGCCAGCAAGCCGGCCAGCGCCAACACCGCCAGAGCGGCCAGCGGCGCGGCCAGGCCGCCATAGGTGTGCATTGAAGTAAACAGCCAGCCAAAGGTGCAGGCCAGCCATGCCGTGGCAAAGACCCAGCTGCGCAATGCCGCCTGGCGCCAGCCAGGACTGGTGCACAAGGACGCCACCAGAGCGGCCAGCGCCAGCACCTGCGCCCACCACAATGGCTGTCCCTGCGCCAAGCCCAGCCCGTCCACCGGCCAGGCAAGACTGGCTGCCTGCAGCGCGCCTGCCAGCACCAGCAGACTGTGCACCACGCCAGCGCCAGACAGCTTATTTGGCGCCATCAGGCACCGGCGACACCTTGAACCACTTCACCGCGCCGCCTTTGGTGTGCATCACGACAAAGTCAAGTCCCGAGCGCACATGGTGCTCGCCGCGCCTCGGGACATGCCCCATTTCGTGGGCAATCAGGCCGCCGATGGTGTCAAAGTTTTCATCAGGGTCGGTGCTTTCGATCTTGACGTCAAAGGCCGCCTCGACACGCTCAATGGTGGTGTCGCCGCTCACCCGGTAACTGCGGTCGGCCAGGCCGAAGATGTCGCCATCATCGTCCGCGATGTCAAACTCATCCTCGATCTCGCCGACAATTTCTTCCAGCACGTCCTCAATCGTGACCAGCCCGGCAACACGGCCAAACTCATCAATGACGATGGCAAGGTGGTTGTGATTGCTTTGGAAGTCACGCAGCAAGTCGTTCAGACCCTTGCTCTCCGGCACAAACACGGCCGGGCGCAACAAGGCGCGAATATTGAGTTCCGGCGCACGCTGCAATTTGAGCAGGTCCTTGGCCATCAGGATGCCGATGATGTTTTCGCGCTCACCCTCGAACACCGGGAAGCGCGAGTGCGCGGTGTCGATCACCCCATGCATCATGGTGTCGTAGGAGTCATCAATATTGACCAGCTCCATGCGGGTGGTCGGCACCATGACATCGCCGGCACTCATGTCGGCCATGCGGATCACGCCCTCAAGCATCTTGCGCGAATCGGCGCCAATCAGCTGGTTGTGTTCTGCCTCGGCCAGGGTCTCAATCAACTCGTCGGTCGAATCGGGGCCGGGATGGATGAACTCGGCAATTTTTTGCAAAAAAGTTCGTTTGTCTTCCCGGTCGGGACGCGTGGGATAGGGGTCAGACACAGCCAGTCAAGCAGGACATGCAGTTGTTGAACAAGCCATAAGGATAGCGGATAACGCTTTTTCCTTGATGACAGGCTCCAACAAGTCGGGCCTCACCCTCTTTTTTCAGCCCCATCTGAGCCGCGCCAGACACTTTGCAGACTCGACAGGGTATTGCGAAACTGGATGGCTTGCGCCTTGATCTGGTAGTTGACCTGGGCCAGATGTTCGTCAAACAGTTCGGTCAGATGGCTGTTCAGGGTGGCGGGCGGCAAGATCAGGTGGCCTTCGGTTTCTGCGCCGTCACTCACGAACGTGGACCCGGCATGCCGAGCGATGGCGAGCATGGCCGCGTTTTCACTGAGCACATGAACGTAGAGCCGGTTCACTCCCACATTGCGGGCATGCATCATGGCGCGCTCGAACAGGCGGGACCCATAGTGCCTGCCACGCGCCTGTGCCAGCACTGAAACACCGAACTCTGCGCTCTGATTCACGCCCTGATTCGGATCGTAGGCCAGATGCGCCACCGCAATCAATTCCAGATTCCGGTTGTAAATACCAAAAATCTCGTCATGCTCAAAGTCCAGACCGTTCACATAACGGTCAATTTGGGCATCACTGGCGGCAAAGCCAAACCTCAAATAACGATCGCTGTCATCAAGCGCCTTGAGGTGCCGGGCAATCCGTGCCCGATGGTTCTCACCAAGCGAACGGATCGGCACCATGGTGTCCTGTTTTCTGGACAGACGGGCATGCGCCCGCGATGCGGCGTCAGAACCGGCACGGGAACGCACAGTGGCATTGAGATGATCAGGCATGGTGTAAGACATGGCCTTAATTATAAGGGTTTTCCCTAATCAATCAAGGGTTTACCCTAGGTACCCAGTTTTCAGTCGTTTCACGACAGTGACATTGTTGCTTTGCAGCAATAGTTATGGATAAACTGGTCCCACGATGCAAGCTTCAAACCAGATACGGGAATCAATCGCCCGGGTGGCCGCACTGCGCCAGAAGGTTGCCGAGCAACCCGAGCTGGCGCAAGCGCTGCACACCGTCAAACAGGCGCAAGCGCAGCGTTTTTCCGGTACTTACCAAGACCTGTTGCACTCCGCCAACTATGCGGCCTGTGCTAATTTCTTCCTGGAAGAACTGTACGGTACCCGGAACTTCGCCGAGCGCGATGCGCAATTTGCCCGCATTGCGGGCGCCCTGCAGCGCACCTTTCCCGAGCCAGTGGTCGCCACGGCGGTGGCCTTGGCCGAATTGCACAATTTGACAGAGGAACTCGACCTGGCCATGGCCATGAACTGGGAAACACAACCCGGCCGGTCGCCGGCGCAGGCCTATGTGATGGCCTGGCGCGCAGTCGGTCGCCGCGACGACCGCCTTTGGCAGATCCACACGGTACTGGAGATTGGGCAGGAACTTGCGCAGCTGACGCGCAAACCCGGCTTGTTTTTCATGCTCAAGATGATGCGAAAACCTGCCCAACTGGCCGGACTGGGCTCCTTGCAGACTTTTCTGGAATCCGGCTTTGAACACTTTGCAGGGCTGGCCCGCAACCCGGGCACGGTTGCCAGTTTTCTCGAGACGGTCAAGACACGTGAAACGGCCTGGCTGACACGTCTTTTTGATGGCCCCGCTGACGCCTGCGCAGCCGAATTAAGCCGGACCCTGGCCTTGGCTTCCGGGGCCGATGTCTGAAACTTGAGCCAGTCCGGCTCAGCTTGGACTGTTCCGGATGCCACTGGCCACATGGCCGGACGGCACATGCTGCGCGGCTGATTCGATGTGGCCGGTCTGGTCATCAAAGAAAAAGTCCGGTTCGAATTCGCGCAGGAACTCGCCCTTGGCAAGACCGCCCAGAAACATCGCCTCGTCGACCTCGATGTTCCAGTTCATCAGGGTGCGAATGGCGCGTTCGTGCGCCGGTGCGCTGCGCGCCGTGACCAGCGCGGTGCGGATGCGCATGGCGGGCGTTCCGGCGTGCTGAAGCCGCTGCAAGGCAAACAGCAGCGGCTTGAAAGGACCGTCGGGCAGCGGCTGCGCCGCCTTTTCGATCTCGTGCTGCTGGAACGCCTGCAAACCCTGGTTCTGGTAGACCTGTTCTGCCTCGTCGCTGAACAACACCGCATCGCCGTCAAAGGCAATCCGCACCTCGGTCGGGTGCGCGTCGCTGGCCCGAACCGAACGCGGATACACCTGGGCGGCGGGCACGCCGGCATCGAGTGCGGCGCGCACATCACTCAGGTGGGTGCTTAAAAACAGATTGGCATGGAGTGGCTTCAGGTAGCGCCAGGGCGGCTGGCCGCGCGTGAAGCTGCCACGTTCGATCGCCAGACCGTAGTGCTGCGCCGAGCGGAACACCCGCATGCCAGACACCGGGTCATTGCGCGACAACACCACGACCTCAACCGGGTGGCTGTTGTGATCAGGCCCGGTCTGGTTAACCGCCAGCAGTTTTTGCACCAGCGAAAACGCCACGCCCGGTTTGGCCGGAATGTCCAGGCGCTGCAGCTGCAGCGCCATGTAGGCCCGGTCGTCGCCCTGCTCGAACACTTCGTTTTCTTCTTCGAAGTCAAACAGGGCGCGGCTCGAGATCGCCACCACCAGTTTGCCGTCAAGTGTCATGGCCATAAGTTATTCCTGACCGTCATCGCGAGAAGCGCAGCGACGTGGCGCTATTGTTGCAAAAACATCCGGTACACCGGGTTGTCGGTTTCTTCCACATAGGGGTAACCCAGTGTGGCCAGAAACTCACTGAAGGCTTGTGAGTCGGACGCAGGCACCTGCACCCCGACCAGGATGCGGCCGTAATCGGCACCCTGATTGCGGTAATGGAACAGGCTGATGTTCCAATTGGGCCGCAACAGGTTCAAAAACTTGAGCAGGGCACCGGGACGCTCGGGAAACACAAAACGCAGCAAACGCTCATCCCGGGCCAACTGGGAGTGCCCGCCTACCATGTGGCGCACATGTTCCTTGGCCAGTTCATCGTGGGTCAAATCAAGCGCCTCGAAGCGGTGTTTGCTCAGATGCGCGGCGATCTTGCCGGACTCGCCCCGGGCGGCGGTGGTCAGGCCGACAAAAACATGGGCCTTTTGAGAGTCGCTGATGCGGTAGTTGAATTCGGTCACATTGCGCAGCGTCTTGGGCCCACCAAAACTGGGCAGATCACCAATCAGCTCGCAAAAGCGCCGGAAGCTGCCGCGTTCCTCTGGGATGGTCACGGCAAACAAGGCCTCGCGCTCCTCACCCACTTCGGCACGTTCGGCAACAAAACGCAGGCGGTCAAAGTTCATGTTGGCGCCGCACAAAATGGCGGCGTAGGTCTCGCCCTTTTTTTTGTGTTTGGCCACATACTGCTTGATGGCTGCCACCGCCAGCGCACCGGCGGGCTCCACAATGCTGCGGGTGTCGACAAAAACATCCTTGATGGCAGCGCACACCGCGTCGGTGTCGACCAGCATGTACTCGTCCACCAGTTCACTGGCCAGGCGGAAGGTTTCCTCGCCGACCAATTTGACCGCCGTGCCGTCCGAAAACAGGCCCACATCGGCAAGGGTGACGCGCCTTTTGGCCGCCACCGACTGCACCATGGCGTCCGAGTCGTTCATCTGCACACCAATCACCTTGATCTCGGGGCGCAGCGCCTTGATGTAATTGGCCACACCGGCGATCAGGCCGCCGCCGCCAATCGCAACAAACACGGCATCCAGGCGCCCCTGGTGCTGGCGCAGCATTTCCATGGCAATGGTGCCCTGCCCGGCAATCACATCCGGGTCGTCAAACGGATGGACAAAGGTCAGGCCGTCTTTTTTCTCGAGTTCCACCGCATGCCCGTAGGCATCCGAATAACTGTCACCAAACAACACAACCTCGCCACCAAAGCCGCGCACCGCGTCCACCTTGACCTGCGGCGTGGTGGTCGGCATGACGATGACGGCACGACAACCGAGCCGCTTTGCGCTCAGGGCAACGCCCTGGGCATGGTTGCCGGCCGAGGCACAAATCACGCCTTTCTTGAGCTGCGCCGGGCTCAGGTGCGCCATCTTGTTGTAGGCGCCGCGCAGCTTGAAGCTGTGCACCGGCTGCTGGTCTTCGCGCTTGAGCAGCACGGTGTTATTGAGGCGGGCACTGAGGTCTTGCGCAACTTCGAGACCGGTCTCCTGCGCCACGTCATAAACACGGGCGGTCAGGATCTTTTTAAGGTAGTCGGCGGGGGTCAAGGCAATTGTTTTCATAAGGTGGCAATGATAAGCGCCCGCCGCCAGGTCACAAAAAGCGACAATCGCCGGTCTTGAATTCTGAAGGAAACATAAACATGGAATGCACAGTCAATTGGACCGGCGCCTTGGGCACACGCTCGGGCATGGGTTTTGTGGCCGAAACCGGCAGTGGTCACACCCTGGTGATGGACGGCGCGCCCGATGCGGTCAAACCTGAAAACGGCGGCCAGAACCTGGCGCCTCGCCCGATGGAAACCCTGCTCGCCGGTGCCGGTGGTTGCACCGCTTATGACGTGGTGCTGATCCTCAAACGCGGACGCCATGATGTGCGCGGCTGCACCGTCAAGCTCGAGGCCGAGCGCGCCGACACCGACCCCAAGGTGTTTACAAAAATCAACATGCATTTCACCGTGACTGGCAAGGGTGTTCCCACCGCCGCGGTCGAGCGCGCCATCGCCATGAGCCACGACAAATACTGCTCGGCCAGCGTCATGCTCGGCAAGACCGCAGAAATCACCACCAGCTTCGAAGTGATCGAAGCTTAAAAGACTGCACCCACCTTTGCCTTTGTGGGGCCGAATTTATTCGGCCAGGTCGACTGAAGTCGACCCCACAAGAAACCGATGATCAAATCCGGTGCGCCACGGTGGTCATGACTTTGGCCGCTGCAGCCATCAGCCCCCGGACCGGCGGCGGCAGATCAATCGCGCCAAGCTCTTTGGCGTCCAGCGCGTGGCGCGCCTCGTCGTCCTTCATCTGCGCCACGATGGCACGCGACGCATGGTCGCCACTCGGCAGACGCCCCAGGTGACTTTCCAGGTGCGCCTCGACCTGGTTTTCCGTCTCCACCACAAAACCCAGACTGACCTTGTCGCCCAGCTTGCCGGCCAGCAGCCCGATGCCAAAGGCACCGGCGTACCACAGCGGATTCAGCAGGGAGGGGCGTTCCCCCAACTCCTTGAGCCGTTGCTCGGTCCAGGCCTTCTGAAAGTGGGCGCGCAGTGCTTCATTGCGGGTCGCAAACGCCTGCGCGGTGTAGAGCGCCTGGGCACAGACCTCGCCCACATGGTTGACACGCATCAATGCACCGGCTTCCTTCTTGTCGGAATCCGAGAGCTCGGTGACATCCCCTGGCACGGTCGGACAGGCCTGGTCGCCACGGTGCTGGGTAAACACCGTGCGCAGGGCTTCATCCATAGTGCTTAAAAATAGGTATATAATGTTTTTTCCTGTTTTCTTGATTTGTTGCTTTGCGGGTCAGACCACTCGCGAAACGACGTGCTCTGACGCCAACTAATTTGATGCTTTGTGGGTCAGACCACTCGCGCAGCGACGTGCTCTGACCCCAACTGATAAGAAGCATTGTAATTTTGTGCGCTATATTGGCGACCATGAGCAGCGCAAACGCCCCACTGTCCGCGCCATCGGTGGCTGAACTCCAGTCCCTGCTGCTGCGCCATGGCAGTGATCCGCATGCGCTGGTGCAAATCCTGCGCGAGTTTCAGGCCTTCGAAGGCTGGCTGCCGCGTCCGGCCTTGCTGCAAACAGCAGAAG
>JBEGLK010000016.1:0-14980 GCA_041183605.1 Pseudomonadota bacterium | reverse complement strand
CTTCAAAGGTGGCATCAGGCGGGAAAACGCAGGCGTAACAGGGCGACTGCACATCGCGTGCGTCATAAACACAGATCTGGCCGTCAAAACGAATGGCGGCACCCGAGACCAGGGGTTTCTTTTGCCGCACACAAGCCGCATTGATGGCTTGCCGGGTGGCAAAGTTGTCGCAGCAGTCCAGTACCACATCCGCCTGTGCCACCAACTGGTTCAACAGTTCGGCATCGGCGCGCTGCTCGAAGGTCGTGACTTGAACGCCCGGATTGATCTGCGTTATGGCGGCCTGGATGGACTGAACCTTGGGGCTGCCGACATGGGCCATGGTGTGAGCCACTTGGCGCTGCAGGTTGGTCAGGTCCACCGTGTCGTGATCGACCACGGTGATGTGACCAACACCCGCCGAGCCGAGGTACAACGCGACAGGCGAGCCCAGCCCACCCGCGCCAACGATGAGCGCATGTGCCCCCAGGATGCGTTCCTGGCCTTCGATCCCGATCTCATCAAGCAGGATGTGGCGCGAGTAACGCAGCAACTCGTCATCGGTCATGAAGTCGCTCAGTTGTCTTTGGGGGCTTCGGAGCGTTCAACCAGGGTCTTGCTGACCACCACCGGCAGTCCCTTGAGCTGGTTCAGTGCCTGCACCAGCGGAAAGTCCTTGGCCGAACCCAACTCGGGCAGCCTGCGTTCGGAGGCAGGTTTCTTCATCTCTTCCTCCAGCTTGATACGCGCTTCCTCGCGGGCTTTTTCGCGGGCAGTGTCCTTGACCTCATTGCCCTGGCCGCTGGAAAGGTGTTTCTCTAGGTCGGCTTCACGCGTGCGTAATGCGGCAAACAGGTTACCTTCGGCGCTTTCGTCCACCATCACATCGGGCACGATGCCCTTGGCCTGGATGGACTTGCCGCTGGGCGTGTAATAACGGCTGGTGGTCAGCTTGAGGGCTGCCGTAGGGCAATTGTCCATGCGGAAGGCTGGATCCAGGCAGACGGCAGTTTGTACCGAACCTTTGCCAAAGGTCTGGTTGCCAAGCAGTTTCGCACGCTGGTGGTCCTGCAGTGCGCCGGCCACGATCTCACTTGCCGAGGCAGAACCTTCATTCACCAGAACCACCAGTGGCACAGACTTGAGCGCACCGCGCGTGACGTCCTCCAGACGTTTTAATGGATCCGCACCGCCGCGGCGCTGGTAATAACGCGGCGAGGCCTTGTAGATGAACTTGCTTTCTTCGAGCTGGCCATTGGCCGACACCACGGTCACGTTCTCAGGCAGAAAAGCGGCGGAAATGGCCACTGCCGCATCCAGGTAACCGCCCGGATCGTTGCGCAGGTCCAGCACCAGGCCCTTGAGCTGGGGCTCCTGCTTGTAAATGTCTTCCACCTTGCGCGCAAAGTCGGCCACGGTGCGTTCCTGGAACTGGCTGATGCGGACCCACGCATAACCCGGCTCGATCACCTTGGCCTTGACGCTTTGGGTCTTGATTTCTTCACGAATGATGGTGACCGGGAAAGTGCGGTTTTCGTCCTTGCGGAAAATGCTCAACACCACCTTGGTGTTGGGCTCGCCACGCATGCGTTTGACACCTTCGTTGAGCGTCAAGCCCTTGACCGGGGTGTCATCGATTTTGACGATCAGGTCATTGGGCTTGAGACCGGCGCGGTCGGCAGGGGAATCCTCAATGGGTGACACCACCTTGATGAGGCCATCTTCCTGCGATATTTCAATGCCAACACCGACAAACTTGCCAGTGGTGCCTTCATTGAAATCTTTCAGCGCTTTTTTGTCGAGGTAAACCGAGTGCGGGTCCAGCCCTGCCACCATACCGGCAATGGCATCGGTGATGAGTTTCTTTTCATCCACCGGTTCAACGTAATTGGTTTTGACCATGCCAAAAACCGCGGCCAATTGCTGCAGTTCTTCCAGCGGCAAGGGGGCCAGTGCACCCCGCGCCACGGTTTGCAAAGACACGGTGGTCAATGCGCCGGCGACGACACCGACCGAGATCCAGCCTGCGACTTTTAATTTGTGACCCATTGTGTTTCCAGACCCTGTGAGCGCTTAAGTGAGGTCCTTTTGGAGCTAGTTACTCCGCGAGGGTTCCGTGATAACGCAAAAAATTACGGCTTCCCCTTGGTCTATCAGAGAGAGATTGTGCATGGCAAAAAAAGGAATAAACCAAGGCGTCGGGGTAATGCGTCTGCTGCATTCTAAAATGCGCGGCTTGCCACACGTCTCTCACCTAGGAAATTACCCGTGAAATTTATTCTTGACAACTGGATGTTGATTGCTGTTGCCCTGTCGGCCGGCATCATGCTGATGATGCCCATGATCAAAACTGCTGGCCAGGGCGCGTTGACGCCGGACGCCGCGGTGCAACTGATCAATCGCGAAAAAGCCGTGGTCATCGACATTTGCGAGCCCGGCGAATTTGCTGCGGGTCACGTGATCGGCGCCAAAAATATTCCGCTGGGCGAGTTGGAGGGCAAGCTGGCCACAACGGTCAAGAACAAGGCTTTGCCGGTGATTCTGGTGTGCCAGTCGGGCGCGCGCAGCAGCCGGGCCCTGGCAACTGCCAAAAAGCTGGGTTTTGAGAATGCGCAGTCGCTTGCCGGTGGTCTGGGGGCCTGGCGCTCGGCCAATTTGCCGGTTGAAAAGGCCTGATCGCGGGAGTTCATCATGCAAGCCGTCAAGATGTACACCACCGCTGTTTGTCCCTATTGCATACGCGCCAAACAACTCCTTAAAGCGCGTGGTGTGGAGACCATTGAAGAAATCCGTATTGACCAGCTCCCCGCCGAACGTGCGCAGATGATGGCCATCACGGGTCGCCGCACCGTGCCACAAATATTCATTGGCAGCACCCATGTCGGTGGCTGTGATGATTTGGTGGCCCTGGACTCCCAAGGCGGCCTGATGCCTTTGCTGCAGGCGGCCTGAGATCATTTTCCAACATTTTTCCCGTGCCCATCCGGCACGAAAAACTCTTTTTAAACTGAAAGACCATCATGGCTGAGACCCAAGACCCCATTTTCCAAATTCAACGCGTCTATCTCAAAGAGGCTTCGCTGGAGCAGCCCAATTCACCTGCCATCCTGCTTGAGCAGGAACAGCCCAGCGTCGACATCCAGTTGGGCGTCAATGCCGCACCTGTGGCTGAGGGCGTTTTTGAAGTGATGGTGACCGCCACCGTGCAAACCAAAATCAAGGATAAAACCGTCTTTTTGGTCGAAGCCACACAAGGCGGCATTTTTGAAATCCGCAACCTGCCGCAAGAGCAGATGGGTCCAATCCTGGGTATTGCCTGCCCGCAAATTGTTTACCCTTACCTGCGTGGCAATGTGGCTGACTTGATCCAGCGCGGCGGCTTCCCGCCCGTGCATCTGTCAGAAATCAACTTTCAGGCCATGTACGAGCAGCAGCAGAGTGCGCAAGCGGCTCAGGCTGCGCCCGCAACGGCCCAATAAGTTTCACCCAGCGGCGTGTGCTTGCTCCCCTGGCAGCGGTTTGAGTCGACATGAAAATCATCGTTTTAGGGGCTGGCGCCTGGGGTACGGCACTGGCGGCAAGCGCTGCCAATCAGTCTGATACCCATGCCGTGACCCTGTGGGGGCGTGATGCCGTCCAGGTCGGCCTGCTGCAGGCGCAGCGCGAAAACCAGCGTTATTTGCCTGGTGTTACCTTGCCAACGGGGCTGGCTTACAGTGCCGCTCCCCAGAGCGAGCTCCTGGCCCTGACGGCCACCGCCGATCTGGTGGTGGTGGCCACGCCCATGGCGGTCTTGCGGCAGATCCTGACGCTGCTGGCAGCCTGCACCGCACCGGTGGTATGGGTATGCAAAGGATTCGAAGCGCCTGTTGGCGGTGACATCGGGTTGCTTGCCCATGAGGTGCAGGCCCAGGTTGCGCCCCGGCTCAAGGCTGGTGTGCTTAGCGGCCCCAGCTTTGCGCTTGAAGTGGCCCGAGGGCAACCTACGGCGCTGGTGGCTGCCAGCGCGCATGAATCGGTGCGCCAGGCCCTGGTGGCCGCATTCCACAGCCCCACCTTGCGTGTTTATGCCAACGACGACCTCGTGGGTGTTGAGGTAGGCGGTGCCGTTAAAAACGTGCTCGCCATTGCCACCGGCTTGTGTGACGGACTCGGGCTGGGGCTGAATGCGCGTGCTGCCCTGATCACCCGGGGGCTGGCAGAAATGACGCGCCTGGGGCTGGCCCTGGGTGCCAGTGCCACCACGTTCATGGGCTTGAGTGGCTTGGGTGATCTGGTGCTGACGGCCACCGGTGACCTGTCGCGCAACCGCCAGGTTGGACTGGCGCTGGCCCATGGCCAGACGCTGGCGCAAGCCAAGGCTGCGCTGGGCCACGTGGCTGAGGGCGTCTACAGTGCACGCACGGTGGTGCAGCGCGCTGCTCACCTGAGCGTTGACATGCCGATCGCGCAGGCCGTGGTGGCTTTGCTGGACGGCCACTTGACGGCGCAGCAGGCTGTGGCCAACCTGATGGGGCGCGAGCCGACCGCCGAACAACTTGACGCGGCCTCCTGAAATCGAGAATTCAACCGGGACACTTTGACATGACTGCTTATTCTGATTTTTCTCCCGCCTTTGTGGCCGAACTCGCCCGTGCCGATGTTGCCAAGGCGCTCAAGGAAGACGTGGGTGATGGTGACCTGACTGCCGGCCTGGTGGATCCCAAATTGCGTGCCCGTGCCCGCGTGCTGGCCCGCGAGAGCGCCGTGATCTGTGGCCAACCCTGGGCCGAGGCCGCCTTGCGGCAACTGGACCCCGGTGTCGAGATCACCTGGTACGTTCCGGAAGGCCATCGTTGCAAGGCCGACGAAGTGGTGCTGGAAATTCATGGTCAGGCCCAGGCGTTATTGACGGCAGAACGTACCGCCCTGAATTTTTTGCAAGTGCTCAGTGCCGTGGCCACCAAGACCAACGACTTTGTGCAGGCCATCAGCGATGTGCCTGGGGTGCGCGCCCGTATTGTTGACACCCGCAAGACACTGCCCGGCCTGCGTCTGGCGCAGAAGTATGCCGTTCTGACCGGCGGTGGCTTCAATCACCGTCTCGGCTTATATGACGCGGTGCTGATCAAGGAAAACCACATTGCCGCCGCCGGCGGTGTGACCGCGGTGCTGCGCAAGGCTGCCTTGGTGGCACCGCAGGCCCGTTTTGTCGAGATCGAGATCGAAACGCTGACGCAACTGGCGGAGGCACTGGATGCCGGTGCCGGCATGGTGTTGCTCGACAACATGGGCCTGTCCCAGTTGCACGAGGCGGTGCAACTCAATGCCGGGCGTGCCATTCTGGAGGTGTCCGGGGGGGTCAATTTGTCCTCGGTGCGTGCGATTGCGTCGACCGGGGTTGACCGTATCTCGATTGGCACCTTGACCAAAGACATCAAGGCGGTTGATTTCTCGATGCGTTTTTCCGCCGAGCCGTTATAAACACTACACCCAGATGATTGAGAACCGGGAGGCCCTATGAACACGGTCGTGAAGGAAGTTGACTACGAGCAGCCGCAGCTTGAGGCCGCCGGCGCATTGTGTTCCACCAAACATGCCTGGGCACGGGTGCCAGTGGAACCCAGCCAGCCTGAGCGTGCGGCCCTGAAGGACAAAATCCGCCGCCTGCTCAAGGAAAAAAACGCGGTTATGGTGTCGCATTATTATGTGCATCCAGATCTTCAGGACTTGGCTGAAGAGACCGGTGGGCTGGTCAGTGATTCGCTCGAGATGGCGCGTTTTGGGCGCGACCATTCGGCGCAGACGCTGGTGGTATCAGGCGTGCGTTTCATGGGTGAAACGGCAAAAATACTGTCGCCTGAAAAACGCATTCTGATGCCCGATCTGGAAGCCACCTGCTCGCTGGACCTGGGCTGCCCGGTGGATGAATTCAGCGCTTTTTGTGACGCCCATCCTGATCGCACCGTGGTCGTGTATGCCAACACCAGCGCGGCCGTGAAGGCGCGCTCGGACTGGCTGGTCACTTCCAGTTGCGCGCTTGACATTGTGGCCGCGCTGAAAAACAAGGGCCACAAGATCCTGTGGGCACCCGACCGGCACCTGGGTTCTTACATCCAGCGCGAAACTGGTGCCGACATGCTGATGTGGAATGGCTCGTGCATCGTGCACAACGAGTTCAAGACGCTGGAGCTGGAGCTGCTGATGCAGCAGTACCCCGGTGCCAAGGTGCTGGTGCACCCCGAATCTCCAGCCGAGGTGGTGGCATTGGCCGACGCGGTGGGTTCGACCTCGGGCATCCTCAAGGCGGCCAGGGAAATGGACGCCAAGGTGTTTATTGTGGCCACCGACAACGGCATGATGCACAAGCTGCGTACCCTCAACCCGGACAAGGTGTTTCTGGAAGCGCCCACTTCTGGCAACAGCGCCACCTGCAAGAGCTGCGCCCATTGCCCCTGGATGGCCATGAACAGTCTGGCTGACGTGGCACGTGTGCTGGAAACAGGCGCCAACGAGGTTCAGGTTGATCCTGGGATCATTCCGCGTGCCCGTTTGCCGATTGACCGCATGCTGGCGTTCACTTCGGCGCAAAAGGGTGGGCATGACGCCGGCAGTCTGGTGCCCAACATCGGGGCTGCCTGAGACTGGCTGAAACAAGGGCCTCAGCGCCGCGAAGACACGCCGATGCCGCCCACAATCAACACAAATGCCAGGGCATGGTAAAGGTGTGGCATTTCTCCCAGGAAAGCACTGGACAACACGGCGGTAAACAGCGGGATCAGGTTGACAAAAAAGCCAGCCACTGACGGGCCGGCGCGCGCCACCCCTGCGCCATAGGCACGGTAGGCCAGCAGCGCAGGGCCAACGGCGATGAACAGCAGGATCAGTGCGAATGTCCAGCTCCACTCGAGCCGGCCCCAACCCAGCGACCATTCTGCCGCGGTGAACAGACCCGACCACACGATCCCCAAGGCAATTTGCGCCAGCAGGAAGGCCGACCAGTCGCGCCGGATCTCGGTCGGCTCGGTGGTGGGGTGCGCCAGCATCCAGCTGTAATAGGCCCAGGCAGCCGAGGCCAGCAGAATGTAGACGTCGCCTGGCACCAGGCGCACCTGCAGCAACAGATCAAGCTGGCCCCGGCTCAGGACCAGCAGCACGCCGGAAATCGACAACAAGGCGCCCAGCCATTGTTTGGCCGAGATGCCAATACCAAAAAACATCCGGCCAATCAGCAGCACCCAGACCGGTGTGATGGAACCCACCAGGGTCACGTTGATGGGGGTCGAGGTGTTGAGCGCCAGATAAAGCAGCGCGTTATAGCCACCAATGCTCAGCAGCCCCAAGACCGCGAAACGGCGCCAATTGGGCCATAACAGACTGTCCCGGCGCAGCACCGGTCCCGCCAGCGGTAGCAGCAGGGCGCCTGCAACGATCCAGCGCAGCAGGTTGAGGGTCATGGGGGATGCCAGCGGGGCAATCATTCGCCCCAACACGGCGTTGCCAGCCCATAACACCGGTGGCAGGGTCAGCAAGGCGATGGCGCTGGGACTGAGTTTGGCGTGCATGGCAAGACTGTACCAAGTCTTGGGGTTATGCTTAGTGCCTGTTTTCCAAATCAATTAATCAGGAGTTAGACAATGACGACAACCTCATCCCGTGCCATCCGCATCGACCAGCATGGCGGCCCTGAGCAGCTCAAACTGGTGACTGTGACGGTGGGAGAGCCCGGGCCAGGTGAAATCCGCATTCGTCATCATGCGGTGGGACTGAACTTCATTGACGTTTATCAGCGCAGTGGCATTTACCCCTTGACCATGCCGCAGCAGCTTGGCATGGAAGCAGCCGGTGTGGTGGAAGCCGTGGGCGAGGGTGTGACCCACCTGAAGGTCGGTGACCGTGCCGCCTATGCCAGCCAGCCACCGGGCAGTTATTGCGAGCTGCGGGTGATGCCCGCCAAGTGTGTTTGCAAGCTGCCAGATGCCATTTCGTTTGAGACCGGCGCGGCCATGATGCTCAAGGGTCTGACCGCACAGTATCTGCTCAAGAAAACCCAACCCCAGGGTGGTTTGCAGTCAGGTGACTTTGTGCTGTTTCACGCGGCCGCGGGTGGTGTCGGTTTGATCGCCTGCCAGTGGGCCAAAGCCATGGGCCTGCAGCTGATCGGTACGGCCGGCTCGGATGCCAAATGCGCCTTGGCCAAAGCCAACGGTGCGGCCTTTGTTATTAACTACGCTACCGAAGACTTTTTGGCGCGTGTCAAGGAAATTACCGATGGCAAGGGTGTCAAGGTGGTTTATGACTCAGTGGGCAAGGACACCTGGGACAAGTCACTGGACTGCCTGGCGCCATTCGGGCTGATGGCAAGTTTTGGCAATGCCTCCGGACCTGTGCCACCGTTTGCGCCTGGCTTGCTTGGCCCCAAGGGTTCCTTGTATCTGACCCGGCAAACCCTGTTTGCCCATATCGCCACGCGTGAGAGCACCCAGGCCATGGCAGACGACCTGTTTGAAGCCGTGACCAGTGGCAAGGTGAAGATCCATATTGACCAGCGCTACAAACTCGAATACGTGCAACAGGCACACCGTGATCTGGAAGCGCGCAAAACCACCGGTTGCACCATACTGACCCTGTAAGGCGTCACGGTCAAATCCGGGGCCGGCTCAGATCGATGTGTGCTGGATTTGTTTTTCGGTCGGTTCGGCAACAGGAGGCGTGGTGGCGTCCTGTGCCGAGTGACGCGACCGGCTGTCGAGCATGCCAGCCGAATCCAGGATGGGGTAGGCGATGGATGAGATGTGCGAGTTGATGCGTTTGAAGTCGCTGATCAAATCAAGGTGCAGCGAGCTGGTTTCGATGCTTTGCAGTGTGTTGTCAGTCAAGCGGGCAATGTGGCTGGCCGAATAGGCCCGTTCCATGTCGCCGAAGCGGGTTTTTTCTTCCAGCAGCCTGCGTGCATCGGACAGGTTGCCATTCAGGAAGACGCTCATGCCCAACTGCAGGTTGTCGACCAAGTGGCCGTGCAACTGGACGAGTTCGGTCATGCCAGCCTCGGAGAAGTTGCGGCCCGCCTGGATATTCTTTTTTTCAATATCGCCCAACACACGTTCGATGATGTCGCCAATCTGCTCCATATTGATCGTGAAGCTGATGATCTCGGCCCAACGGTGTCCCTCTTTTTCGCTGAGTGATTCACGCGACATCTTGGTCAGGTAATACTTGATGTCCGAGTACAGGCGATCCACAGTGTCGTCCATTTTTTGCAGCGACTGTGCCAAGCTGGCATCGTTGTTCCGGATCACGTCGAGCACGCCGCGCAGCATGGTTTCCACCACGTTGGACTGGTGCAAGGCCTCGCGCACTGCACAGGCCAGGGCCACCGAGGGCGTGGCGAGTGCCGACGGATCCAGATGCTGCTGGTGGCCGTCAAGCTGGTCCTCGGGCGTCTTGGGCAGCAGATAGACCACGACACGTGCCACCAATTCCGTCAGGCCAATGAAAACAATGGCGACCAGGACATTGAACAAGAGGTGAAACAACACCACGACCATGGCAGCTTCCGGCACAAGCGGTTGCACGTGGCGCAACCATAGGCCCGCCAGGGGTGCCAGCAACGCAACACCCAGCAGCTTGAACACCAGATTTCCCAGTGGCACCTGGCGCGCCTCAACCGGGGAACGCAGGGTGGTCAGGATGGCCAAGAGACCGCTGCCGAGGTTGGCACCCATGACTAAACCCAGGGCCACATCAACCGAGACCACATGCGAGCTGGTCAACGTTGCTGTCAGCAGCACAATGGCCAGACTTGAATAACTCAGCACCGCGAGCACGGCCCCCAGCGTGATTTCCAGCAGGCGATCGCTGCTCAGGGACGCCAGCAGGGCACGCACTGCCGGGGCCTGGGTGAGTTCATTGGCCGACTCCGTTACGAGGTGCAGCGCCAGCAGCATCAGTCCCAACCCGATCAGGATACGGCCGCCATAACCCAAGTTGCTGGACTGGCGGGCCAGGAACAGGACTACGCCGACAAATATGAACAGTGGCGACAGCCACGACAGGTCGCGCGAGAACAGCACAGCCATCAGGCTGGTGCCCATATCCGCACCCAGCATGACAGCCAACGCGGCAGGCAAGGCCATCAACCCCTGGCCAACAAAACTGGAGACGATCAGAGCGGTGGCCGTGCTGGACTGCAGCAGTGCCGTCACACCAATGCCGGCGACCAAGGCGCTGAGCCGGTGCTTGACACCGAGCGCCAGCACGTTGCGCAGGTTGGCGCCCAACACACGCAGCGTGTCTTTGCGAACCAGATGGGTGCCCCAAACCAACAGGGCAATGGCGGCCAGCAGA
This sequence comes from Pseudomonadota bacterium, assembly GCA_041183605.1. Taxonomy (GTDB): domain Bacteria; phylum Pseudomonadota; class Gammaproteobacteria; order Burkholderiales; family Burkholderiaceae_C; genus Rhodoferax. Next base: position 4,675 of record JBEGLK010000016.1, on the reverse strand, counting down.
TTGAGTAAGTGGGTCAAGGCAATCTCTGGTTGTTGGTTTGCCTGTGAACTTAGCGACCGCGCCGCACACGCAGCAATTCGTCCAGGATCAGGCAGGATGCGCCAATGGTGATGGCACTGTCGGCCACGTTAAAAGCCGGAAAATGCCAGCCGCGCCAGTGGAAGTCCAGAAAATCCACCACATGGCCATACAGCAAACGGTCGATCACGTTGCCCACGGCGCCGCCCAGAATGCTTGAGATGGCAAACGCAAACAGCTTTTGCCCTGCATGTTTCTTGAGCAGCCACACCATCAACAGCGCCGCACCCACGCCAATGGCAGTGAAGAACCAGCGCTGCCAGCCGCCGGCGCCGGCCAGAAAAGAAAAGGCCGCGCCGCTGTTGTGCACCCGCACAATATTGAAAAACGGCGTGACCGTGGTGCTGTCACCCAGCTGGTAATAACCCATGATCAGCACTTTGGTGAACTGGTCGCCAATCAACAGCAACATGGACCAGCCCAGCCAGGCCATCAGCGTGACACCAGCCGGCAGGCCACGAGTGGCGGGTTTGCGGGCCATCAGGCGCGCAAACGGGTTTCACCCGCGCCAAACAGGTTGCTGGTGCAGCGACCGCACAGGGTGGGGTGGTCAGCGTCCACACCGACATCGTCACGGTAATGCCAGCAGCGTTCGCACTTGACACCGGTCGAGGGGTTCACGCTGATGGTCATGGTATCACCCGCAACCAATTCAATGGCCGAGGTGATGAACACAAATTTCAGATCTTCCCCAAGACTGGCCAGCAGGGCATGGTCTTCACCGCCCAGCGTCAGCGCAACCGTGGCTTGCAGCGACGAGCCCAGCTTGCCATCGGCGCGCAGCACCTCGATCTCCTTGTTGACGGCATCACGGATGTCGCGAATGCGTGCCCACTTGGCCAACAAGCTGGTATCGACTTCTGCCATCGGCACATAACTGTCCATGAAAATGGATTGGCGTGAGGCTGCAGGTGTTTTGCCGGCCTCGCCCAGCACGGCCCAGGCTTCTTCAGCGGTGAAGCTCAGGAACGGTGCCATCCAGCGCAACATGGCCTGGGTGATTTGCCACAGCGCCGTTTGGGCACTGCGCCGCGCCACCGATTTTGGGGCGGTGGTGTAGAGCCGGTCTTTCAGGATGTCAAGGTAGAACGAGCCCAGGTCTTCACTGCAGTAAATTTGCAGCTTGGCCACCACCGGGTGGAATTCATAAACTTCGAAATGCGCCAGGATGTCAGTCTGCAACGTGGCGGCCCGGCTCAGTGCGTAGCGGTCGATCTCCAGCATCTGCGCCAGCGGCAAGGCATCCACGGCCGGATCGAAGTCGCTGACGTTGGCCAGCAGGAATTTCAACGTGTTGCGAATTCGACGGTAGGTGTCGACCACCCGCGCCAGAATCTTGTCGTCACCGGCAATGTCACCAGAATAGTCGCTGGCCGCCACCCACAGGCGGATGATTTCTGCACCGAGCTTCTTGCTGGTTTCCTGCGGGTCGACACCGTTGCCCGCGCTCTTGCTCATCTTGTGGCCCTTGCTGTCCACGGTGAAGCCGTGCGTCAGGATGCCTTTGTAAGGGGCACGACCGTACATGGCGCATGCCGTCAAAAGCGACGAGTGGAACCAGCCGCGGTGTTGGTCGTGGCCCTCGAGGTAAAGGTCGGCCTCCGGACCACTCTCGTGACCTGCTCCATCGTGTGAGCCCTTGAGCACGGTGGTGTGTGTGGTGCCGGAGTCAAACCAGACTTCCAGAATGTCGCTGCTCTTGGTGTAGCTGTCGGCATCCGCAGCGCAGTCCACCTTGGCCAGGATGAGTTCGGTACTGGCCTTGCTCCAGGCCTCAATGCCGCCTTGCTCGACCATGTCCGCAGCAATGTCCAGAATCTCCATGGTGCGCGGGTGCAACTCGCCGCTGTCCTTGTGCAGGAAGAAGGGAACCGGCACGCCCCAGCTGCGCTGGCGGCTGATGCACCAGTCGGGCCGCCCGGCAATCATGTCGCGCAGGCGCACTTTGCCGTTCTCGGGATAAAACGCGGTTTCTTCAATGGCATCGAGCGCAATTTGGCGTAGCGATTTGGGTGCCTTGTCCTTGGTGAACACACCTTCGCCCTCATCCATGCGAATGAACCACTGGGCAGCGGCGCGGTAGATCACCGGCGTTTTGTGGCGCCAGCAGTGCGGGTAGCTGTGCACGATGTCGGTGGTGCAAAACAGGCGCCCGGCATCGCGCAGGGTGTCGATGATGACTGGGCAGGCTTTCCAGATGTGCTGGCCGCCAAACAGCGGGAAGTCTGCGGCATAACTGCCGTTGCCCTGTACCGGGTTCAGGATGTCCTCGTATTTCATGCCGTGTGCCACACAGCTGTTGAAATCCTCCACGCCGTAGGCAGGCGCCGAATGCACGATGCCGGTGCCGTCAGAGGCACTGACGTAGTCGGCCAGGTAGACCGGGCTCAAGCGGTCAAACCCGGCGTCGACATGGGACAGTGGGTGCTTGAAGTGGATGCCGCCGAGCGCCTTGCCGTTGACGGTGGCCAGCACGCTACCGGTCAGGCCAAAACGTTCCAGGCAGGCCGCGACCAGGTCCTCGGCCAGCACCAGCAGGCCGCGCTCGGTGTCGACCAGTGCATAAGTGAGTTCCGGGTGGGCGTTGAGCGCCTGGTTGGCCGGAATGGTCCAAGCGGTGGTAGTCCAGATCACGGCGAACGCGTCTTTGGTCAATGTGCCCAGACCGAAAGCGGTCGCCAGTTTGGCCGGTTCGGCGCACAAGAAGCCAACGTCGAGTGTTTGTGACTTCTTGTCCGCGTATTCAATCTCGAACTCGGCCAGGCTGGAGCCGCAGTCAAAACACCAGTAAACGGGTTTCAGGCCACGGTAGACAAAACCACGCTCGATCACGCGTTTGAAGGCGCGAATTTCATTGGCCTCGGTCTTGAAGTCCATGGTGCGGTAGGGATGGTCCCAGTCGCCAAGCACACCCAGGCGTTTGAAGTCCTCGCGCTGCAGGTCGATTTGTTCGGTGGCGTAGGCGCGGCTCTTGGCCTGCATGTCGTCGCGTGCCAGTTTGCGGCCGAACTTCTTTTCAATCGCGTTTTCAATCGGCAAACCGTGGCAGTCCCAGCCCGGGATGTAGGCCGCATCCATCCCCTTGAGCTGGCGCGCTTTGACGATCATGTCTTTGAGGATCTTGTTGACCGCATGGCCCATGTGGATCTGGCCATTGGCATAGGGCGGACCGTCATGCAACACGAACTTGGGTGCGCCCTGGCGCGCATCACGCAGCTTTTGGTAAAGGTCCTTGTCTTGCCATTCCTTGACCCAAAGCGGTTCGCGCTTGGGCAGATCGCCGCGCATCGGAAACGGGGTGTCGGGCAGGTTCAGTGTGCTGCGATAGTCTGTTTTAGTGGTCATGGTGGCGCAAGGTAGCAAAGTAGGCACGGGCGTGCTCGCAGTCCTGACGGATGCCAGCGGTCAAAGCGTCCAGGGATTCGTATTTGAGTTCGTCGTGCAGCTTGTGGAGGAGTTCCACGCGCACGATTTTACCGTAGGCCCCCTCGGCACCCAGGTGCTCGGGCCAGTCCAGGCAATGGGTTTCCAGCAGCACCCGACCGCCGTTGACGTCGTTCGGGTCGAGCGAGGGGCGAATGCCCAGATTGGCCACCCCCATCAGGGGGGCCGGGGTCAATCCATGCACGAGCACCGCAAAGATACCCCCGGCCGCCGGCTTCCAGTGGGAAAAGCGTTGGTTCAGTGTTTTGAAGCCCAGGCTGCGCCCCAGTTTGCGACCGTGCACCACATGGCCCGAGATACGGTAGGGATGACCCATCAAGCGAGTGGCATCCGCCATGCGCCCCTCGGACAGGGCCTCGCGCACAGCCGAACTTGACACCCGCAGGCCATGCACCTCATAACTGTTCATGCGCGCCACATCGAAGCCCTGCTTCACGCCTGCCGCATCAAGCGTGGCGTAGTCGCCGGAGCGGCGCTGGCCAAACCGAAAGTCGTCGCCAACCAGCACGTACCTGGCGCCCAGTCCCTGCAGCAAGACTTCGTCGATGAAGGCTTGCGGCGACAGGTTGGCCAGCCGCTCATCAAAGGGCAGCACCACGGTCTGGTCGACGCCACTGTTCGCCAGATCAATGAGTTTGTCGCGCAGCGTTCCCACCCGCGCCGGTGCCAGCTTGGGGTTGTGGGTGAGTGCGGCAAAAAAATCGCGCGGGTGCGGCTCGAAAGTCAGCGCACAACTGGGCACACCACGTTGTTGTGCTTCGCCCTTGAGCAGCGACAACATGGCCTGGTGGCCACGGTGTACACCATCAAAATTGCCAATCGTCAGCGCGCAAGCCGGCGCGATGTCTGGATGCTTGAATCCCCGGAAAATCTTCATGAATTGTTATAGCTTTGATAGCGTTATGCGCACATTTTCAAAGCGCTTGAAGTCAAGTTGACAGATAAAAGGAGTATATTGTGTCGTAGATGCACGCGCGCAGCCTGTTGCGGGCATCATTTGTGCAGTAAAGCTTGGTTCGGATTGCGTACTTTTCAGGAGTCGTGTTTTGAAAGTCTTGAAGCTGTCAGCCCAGGGGTTGCCCCAGTCGTGGATTTCTTTGGAACAAGCGGTGATCCATTACGCCGCCGAGGAGGTGCGCTGGGAAATGGGCCG
>JBEGLK010000015.1:0-19760 GCA_041183605.1 Pseudomonadota bacterium | reverse complement strand
GTGTGCAGGCTGGTCGGCGTCTGGCTTGATTTGGCCGTTTTGCCTTGGCCTGTCGCTGCGGCAAATTGGGCCTCAAAGGCGATGCCGCTGTTGCTTTGTTTTGCCTGCAGCTTGCCACTCATGGCAGCCTGGGCCAGGCGGGTATCCACAGCACCTGGATTCAGCCCAAGCACGCTGGCCTGGCCTTGCCACTGTCCGGCCTCGATTTGGCCCGAACCAGTCAGGCTGCCGCCTGCGCCCGTGGCTTGCAAGGATTGCACGGCCCATTGACCTTGGTCATAACTCACCTCAGCCTGCAGACGGTCAAGCGGCAGGTGTTGCTGGTTCCAGGGGCCGGGCAGGGTGTTGACCAGTTGGATCTGGCCTTGCCAGGCCTTGCCCTGCGGTGTCACGCTGGCCTCGCCACTGAGTTGTGTGTGGGGTGCGCTTGGCCACAGCGCTGCCAGATTCAGCTTTTGCCACTGGCCCTGGGCCTGGGTCAGTGGCTGGGCTTGCCAGGGTGCAATCTGCGCTGACACTTCGGCCTGCATGACTGCCTGTGCGTCTGGCTTGGTGGCCGGGTTGGTGATGGGTGTGGGCTTGAGGCTGGCCTGCAGGGCCAAGGCAGCATCCGGCCCGGCCAGTGCACCCGTGAGGCTGGCCGTGGCTGCCACCTTCCACTGCTGCTGGCTGGAAGGCAGAGAGGTTTGCACCGCGCCATCGAGTTGTACGGTCAGTGCCATCGGGCTTGAGGCCTGCAATTGGCCACTGATCCGGTAGTCCCCGGCCGAGATCAGCACGTGACCCTTGTCAAGCGTGTGGGTTTGCCCGTCAAACCGGTAGTGACCACTGACGTCTGTGGCTTGCAGCGTCGTGGCGCCGGTCCAACTGACGCTGCCGAGCTTGAAAGGCACATCCACCGTGATCGGCAGGTACAAGTCGGTGGGGGAAACACGCTGGCCAGCCTTGTGGTCGCTGCGCTGATCGTTAATGGACAGGGACGCGACGCTGAACTCGCTCAGGCGCAGTTGCTTGCTGAGCAGTGGGCTGGGCGTCCAGGCGACACCAATGTCTTTTGCTTCGATGCTGAGCGCGCCCCGGCTCCAGCGCAGCCAGCCAATGTGGCCGCCGGTGCGTAATGAACCTTGGACCTCCCCGGCCTCCAGGGTTTGCCCGGCGGGCAAGAAACGCTCCACGCGTGTCAACAGCGTGGCCAGCGAGCTGTCGCTACCGCTCCACAGCCACACTGCTGCAGTAAGTGCCAGCACCATGGCCAGGCTGGCGACCAGCAGTTTCAGCAGCGTGCGCAAGGCGTTCATCAGAAGGTGAATCCGAGGTTCAGGTGCAGGCGCAGGCGCCGCACATCCACGCCATAAGCCAGGTCGACCTGCAGCGGCCCCACCGGGCTTTTCCAGCGCGCACCCGCTCCCACACCGACCTTGGCCCTGAGTTCCGAGGCCTTGTTGGCGACCGCCCCGGCGTCCAGAAATACCGTGCTTTCCCAGTCGCTCAGTTTGTCGTTGAAGCGGATCGGGCGCTGCCATTCCACGCTGCCGGTGGTCATGTAGCGCCCGGCTGTGATGCTGCCATCGGCCAGCGTCACGCCGATGTCGTTGTGGCCGTAGCCGCGCACGCTGTTGTCGCCGCCCGCCAAAAACAATTGTGTGCTGGGCAGACTGATGTCTTCTCTGGCGATGATGACCCCGGCGCTGGCGCGCAGGGCCAGTCGGCTCGCACTGGCCCGGGTACCGTCGCCTTGACCCAGCCCCCAGAAGCCCTGCCAGCGGGTCAGCAGCCGGGTGTAGGCCTGGCGATCGCTGCCCAAGGTGCTGCCACCGCCCACCTCGCCGCCCCAACCCCAACCGCTGGAGGGAAAGGGCAGGCTGTCGTAATAACGCACGGTAAAGGCGTAGTTGGCGCTGAGCGACTGGGCAATCTCCGGTTGCGCGGTGCCGGTGTCGACCGATTCAGCGCGGTCGTATTGCACGTAGATGTTGCGGTCGATGCGTTCATGGCTTTGTTTGCGGCCAGCGCGCAGCTGCTGGCTGGTGACATCGCGTGAGCCCAGCAGTTCGCCCTGCAGCAGGCCCGAGACCGCCCAGCGCCAGCTGTCGAGGTCGGGTGGTGAGCTCAGTTCGGTACCGATGGAACGGTTGTCACGTTCCAGCAGCAGCTTGCTCACAGAGCGCCAGCCGATGCCTGGCACTTTGTGATGGGTGTGCTCGGCTGACAGGCGTGGCCCGCTGTCGGTGCTGGCACCGATGCCGAGCACCAGTTTTTGGAGCCGGGCCTCGCGCAATCTCACCAGAACCGGCGCGGCTTCCGGGTTGGCACTGGTGTCCAGCGTGACAAAGGCAGAGTCAAAGTAGCCGCTGTCCGAGAGGCGTTGCTGGGCGGCGGCCAGCTCGGTCTGGCTGTAGTCATTGCCCGGGGTGAGTCGGGTCAGTCGTTGTACCAGTGCCATGTCATAACGCTGCAAGCCTTCAATCACCATTTCACCGGTGCGGTAGACCGGGCCCGAGTCAAGCGTAATCTGCAGGTTTGCCTGCCCGGTGTCCGTGTCGATATCGGCCAGTGATTCGCTGATGTGTCCGGCGGGAAAGCGCAGGGTGGTGAGTTCGCGCAGGGCCTGTAGTTTGGCTGCATCCCAGGCATTCTGGGTAAAGCGGTTGCCGGCCGGCAGCAGCCAGTGGGCCTGGATCTGTTCGCGCTGGGCGGCGGCCTGGGTGTCTGTGCTGATGGCGCCGGTGAATTGAATGCGCACCTGCCGGATTCGGGTGGCTTCGCCCGGTGTGACCGTGATGTCGATCACCGGGGTTCCGAGCTGCGCGGCTTGCCGTGTGACGGTGATGAGCGGCGAGAAAAAACCCAGTGTGCCCACCAGTTGGCGCGCGTCGTCCTGTGCCTGGCGTAACAGCTGCGCCAGTTCGTCATCGCTGAGGTCTGTGAGCTCGCGGTAACGCTGCAGGTCAAGGTGGCGGGTGAGCAGATCCTTGATGTCGTCGGGGGCCTGGATGTTGAGCTGGAAGGCAGCCCTGACATGTAGCGTGCCTGCCTCAGGCGGGGGCGATTCTGCGGCTGACACCCAGATTGAAGCCAGCAGCAAAACAGCTGCCAGACCAAGGTGTTTCATTTGCTCAATAGCCGCATGGTGTCTTCCAGCCCCTTCAGTGTGAGCGGAAACATGCGCTGCCCCATGAGTTGTTGAATGACGCTGATGCTCTGACGGTATTGCCAGACGCCCTGCGGCTCGGGATTGATCCAGGCAAATTTGGGGAAGGCGCTGGTCAGGCGACTCAGCCACTCGGCACCGGCTTCGTCATTGTTGTATTCGACACTGCCGCCGGGCTGCAAGATCTCGTACGGGCTCATGGTGGCATCACCGATGAAGATCAGCTTGTAGTCCTTGTTGTACTTGCGGATGATGTCCCAGGTGGCAAATTTTTCGGCATAGCGGCGCTTGTTGTTTTTCCACATGAAGTCATAGACGCAGTTGTGGAAATAATAAAACTCCAGATGCTTGAATTCGGATTTGGCCGCCGAAAACATTTCTTCGACGCGGGCGATGTGTTCGTCCATGGTGCCGCCCACGTCCATCAGCAGCAGCACCTTGACGTTGTTGTGGCGCTCTGGGACCATTTTGATGTCGAGGTAACCAGCGTTGGCGGCGGTGGCGCGAATGGTGTCGGGCAGATCGAGTTCTTCGATGTGGCCCTCACGTGCAAACTTGCGCAGGCGGCGCAGCGCCACCTTGATGTTGCGCGTACCGAGTTCCTGGGTGTCGTCGTAATCCTTGTAGGCGCGTTGTTCCCACACCTTGACGGCACTTTTGTTTTTGCCAATGCCACCAATGCGGATCCCCTGCGGGTTGTAGCCACCATGGCCGAACGGGCTGGTGCCGCCGGTACCAATCCATTTGTTGCCGCCCTCGTGGCGTCCTTTTTGTTCCTCAAGACGCTTTTTCAGCGTGTCCATGAGCTCGTCCCAGCCCATCTTCTCGATGGCGGCCTTTTCTTCGGGGCTGAGATGTTTCTCCAGGGTCTGGCGCAGCCAGTCCAGCGGCACCTCCTGGGTGAAATCGGTGATCTGTTCGATGCCCTTGAAGTAGGCCGAAAAAGCGCGGTCGAACTTGTCGTAATGCTTTTCGTCCTTGACCAGCGTGGCGCGGCTCAGGTAATAAAAGTCATCGATCTTGTAGCCGCTGAACTCCGTGGCATCGAGGTCGGACTGCGCTGTTTTGGGCCCCACCACGCCGAGTTGCAACGCTTCCAGCAGGGTCAGGAATTCCTTGACCGAGACCGGCAGCTTGGCGGCGCGCAGGGTATAAAAAAAATCGATCAGCATGGTGTGTCAGGCTTGCATGGTTTGTCCAGCAGGTACAGCAGTTGGGCCTTGGCTTCGGGCCATTCACCGCTGCGCATGCTGTACATCACGGTGTCGCGGATGGTGCCGTCGCGGCGCAGGGCATGGCCGCGCAACACGCCGTCCTTGCGCGCGCCCAGGCGTTCGATGGCGGCTTGCGAGGCGAAGTTGAAGTTGTCGGTGCGCCAGCCGACCACGTGGCAGTGCAGGGCCTCAAAAGCATGCGTCATCAGGAGCAGTTTGCAGCTGCTGTTGACATGGCTGCGCTGGACGCGCCGGGCGTACCAGGTCCAGCCGATCTCGAGCCTGCGAATGGCCGGCACGATGTCATGAAAACTGGTGGTGCCCAGCACCGTGCCCGTGGCGGTATCAAGCACGGCAAAGGCAAACCGGTGGCCCGCCGTGCGTGCGGCGAGGGCGTCCTCGATATATTGCCGGGTCTGCCCCGGCTCGGGCACCGAGGTGATGCGCAGCTTCCAGAGTTCACCATCGGCCGCTGCGGCGCGCAAGCCGTCCTCGTGGTGCAGGGCCAGCGGCTCCAGCGTGATGCCGCGCAGCGACAGGATGACAGGTTCGACGAATGACATGGCGGCTTGCTCAGCGGTTGCGGCTTTGCATGAACACCAGTTTCTCAAACAGCGTCACATCCTGCTCGTTTTTGAGCAATGCCCCGACCAAAGGCGGCACCGCCACCTTGTCGTCCGCCGTGTGCAGGGCCGACGCGGGAATGTCCTGTGCCATCAGGAGTTTGAGCCAGTCGAGCAATTCGCTGGTGGAAGGTTTCTTTTTCAGGCCGGGCAGATTACGCACGTCAAAAAACGTCTTCATGGCGGCACTGAGCAAATCGGCCTTGAGACCGGGAAAGTGCACGTCGACGATCTGTTTCATGGTCGCGGCGTCGGGGAATTTGATGTAGTGGAAAAAGCAGCGGCGTAAAAAGGCGTCGGGCAATTCCTTTTCGTTGTTGGAGGTGATGAAGACCAGCGGACGATGCTTGGCCCGCACCAGTTCCCGCGTCTCATAGCAGTAAAACTCCATGCGGTCGATTTCACGCAGCAAGTCGTTGGGAAATTCGATGTCGGCCTTGTCGATCTCGTCGATCAGCAGCGCCACCGGCCTGTCCGCCGTGAAGGCTTGCCACAACACACCCTTGACGATGTAGTTGTTGATGTCCTTGACCCGTTCCCCGCCCTCGATATCGGCCAGCTGCGAGTCGCGCAGGCGGCTCACGGCATCGTATTCGTAAAGACCCTGCTGCGCCTTGGTGGTGGACTTGATGTGCCATTGCAGCAGCGGCAGATCGAGCGCCGAGGCCACTTCTTCGGCCAGCATGGTCTTGCCGGTGCCGGGCTCGCCCTTGACCAGCAGCGGGCGTTGCAGCGTGATGGCGGCATTGACCGAGAGCATCAGGTCATCAGTGGCAATATAGCTTTGGGTGCCTTGAAATTTCATGGTGTTTGAGAGGAAGTAGGTGGCTCGGTTTGAGACGTATTCGTCAGTTTTGGCGTTGCGGCGGGACATTCCGGGTTTACGCCATATTTTCGGGGTCGTCTGACTTTCTATAATTGGTTGATATTTATCAATTCAGCCTCTTACGGATTAGCTTAGAAAATGAAAAAACTTCTGATGACAGTGTCGGCTTTGGCATTTACCTTTGCCAGCACCTTGAGCGTCCATGCGCAAGACATCAAGGGCGACGCCACAGCGGGTGCCAAAAAGAATGCACTGTGTATCGGCTGCCATGGTATTCAAGGCTACCACATCGGATTTCCCGAGGTGCATCAGGTTCCCAAAATTTCTGGTCAGGGTGCGGGTTATATCCGTGCTGCCCTGAATGCGTACAAGGCGGGCGAGCGCAAGCATCCGTCCATGCGCACCGTGGCTGCCGGCTTGAGCGCGCAAGACATTGCCGACCTGGCGGCTTATTACGAATCCAACGGCAGCGGCGTGAATTTGCCCACCACTTTGGCCGATGGCACGGCCAAGGCTGCTGAATTGGTCACCAAGGGCGGTTGCACCTCTTGCCATGGCCCCAACCTGAGCAAGCCGATTGACCCGGCTTACCCAAAAATTGCGGGCCAGTACGCCGACTACCTGTACGTTGCGCTGCGTTCCTACAAGACCAATGACCGGCCCTTGATTGGCCGCGCGCACCCGGTCATGGGCGGGATTGCCAAGCAGTTCTCCAACAACGAACTGAAGGTTCTGGCCGACTACGTTGCCAGCCTGCCCAGCGAAATACAAACGGTGCAACGCAGCCGTCTCAAGTAAGCTCTCAGTGCCACCTAGTCACGGGTGGCATGGCGCTGCACACAGGCCACGTAAGTGTTGCCATCTGGCGCCTGGCCATTGCGCTGGCTGTCCCATAACATTTGTCCGAGGCACTCCATGGCGGCATGATGTGCGTCGTGTAATGAATCCTTGCGGTGTGTGAGCAATTCCACCGCCTGCCGGATGCCGCGCGGCTGGTCAATGCTGCATTGTTCGGTGATTGACAAGTGCATCGACAAATGCAGAAAGCAGCTGGCCTTGCCGTCCTCGGGCTGCTCGATGGCCGCCAGCGCCGCTTCCAGATCGGACAGTTCACTGTGGTACTCGGGATGCTCATCGATCCACAGGCTGGCGATGGTTTCAATGGCCTCCATGGCCTGCCCCGATCGGGCTTTGGCATAAACAGTGCAAAAAAATCGGCGGACGTCGGCTTTGGATGGGCTAAACATAAAGGCGGCAAGTGCAAGTGATGATTCACTCCGGATTGTCGCGCCAAGTCGACCCTAAGCTTCGGCTAAGTCATCCCTAAGTCTGGGCTAAGTTTGGTTCGTTACAGTCCTCCCCAGTTGGTCGCAAACCAACACCAAGCAACCGTGAATCAACCGTCGTCATTAAAAGGATCCAACATGAAATCAAGCATTACCGCTCTCTGCATCGCCGCTGGCCTGTTCGCTTCCAGCGCTTTCGCCGCCGCTCCCGCAGCTTCTGCCGCTACCCCGGCAACCCCTGCTGTTGCTGCTACCCCGGCAACTCCTGCCGCCAAGGCCGCTCCCGCTGCTTCGACCGACGCAGTGTCCACACCTGCCAAGAAAAAAGTGAAAAAGCACGCCGCTAAAAAGGCTGCCAAGAAGGCTTCTGCCGCTAACTAAACCCTGAAAAGGGTCCGGAGCACGCTCCGGCAAAAAACAAGGGCTGCGCATTTTGCGCGGCCTTTGTCGTTTTGGGGCATGATATTCTGGATGCCATTTTTTAAACAGGTGTGAACGATGCGTGTGTTATTGGTTGAAGACGATCCCCTGATCGGCGAAGCCGTGCGTGTCGGCCTGGCCCGCATGGGCATTACTGTCGACTGGGTGCGTGACGGAAAACTGGGTTTGCAATGTGCCCGCACCGAACCCTTTGATGCCATGGTGCTAGACCTCGGCCTGCCTGGGCGCGATGGCATGCAGGTGCTGCGGGATTTGCGAGGCGATGGCTACAAACAGCCGATCCTGGTGGTGACGGCGCGTGACGCGCTGGCGGACCGGGTGGCTGGCCTCGACGCCGGAGCGGATGACTATATCCTCAAGCCCTTTGAAATCGAAGAATTGGCAGCGCGCTTGCGCTCCACGGTTCGCAGCCGCTCCGGTCAGGCCGACCCGGTGTTGCGCAGTGGCTCGATTGTCTTGCATCCCGATACCAAAATGGTGACCAAGGATGGCGTGGCGGTGACTTTGTCAGCACGCGAATTTTCGCTGCTGGAACTCCTGATGCGACGGCCCGGGGTTCCCATGTCGCGGGCAAAACTCGAGGAGCGCCTGCTGGGCTGGGGGGAAGAGGTGACGAGTAATGCCCTGGAGGTGAACATTTACAACCTGCGGCGCAAACTGGGCGCGGAATGTATTCTCAATATCCGGGGCGTGGGTTATTTCGTGGCAAAGGACAATTAACCGTGTATTCGCTGGAAGGCCGTCTCAAGCGCCGCCTGCTGTTGGGCGTGCTGCTGATCAGTGTGGTGCTGGGGATTGCGGTGCGCACCGAAGTCAATCGGCAGCAACGCGAAATGCTGGACTACCAGCTGGAGCAGGTGGCGCGGGCCATGCTGCTGAGTGATTTGCAGGACCTGCAAGCTTGGGATGATGACCCTGCCTTGCACCTCGACATGCAGATTTGGGACAGTGCCGGCGTTCGGCTTTATCGCTCCAGCACACAAATCGAGCTGGGTTCCAATACCCCGCCAGGTTTTTCCGTGTTGCCGAGCGGACCCCAGGCGGATGCCGTGATCCTCAGGGTGTTCACGCTGAAAGGCGCTGAACGCACCATCCAGGTCATGCATTCCCGTGAGTTGCGCCGGGCGCTGAGCAGGGACGCCGAGTTCCAGGTGTTGTGGCCCACCTTGTTGGCCATGCTCATCGTTGCTGTTTTGGTTGGTGCAACCATCAGGAAGGGGCTCGAGCCGATTCGTGAACTGGACGAGGAACTCAGCCAGCGCGAGGCGGCATCACTCACACCCGTCAGCCTGGCGCATGCACCAGCCGAACTGGCCCGGGTGATCCGAACCTTCAACCGCTTGTTGCAGCAGCTCGAGGCCAGCATGCAGGCGCACAAACGTTTCATCGCTGATGCCGCCCACGAATTGCGCACCCCCATTACTGCCTTGCGTCTGGAGGTCGACAACCTGGCCCATGGTGAAGACCCGGTGCAGGTAAAGGAAGCGGTGCGGCGCTTGACCATGGGGGTGCACAGGGCGCAGCGCCTGTTGCAGCAAATGCTGACCCTGGCCCGGCTCGAAGGACGCACCAATCCACGACCCATGACCTCCGTTGATCTGGCAAGTCTGGCGCAGGAATCCATGATGGACCTGTCCGCACTTGGCAGCCAACGCGGCATCGAGTTTGCTTTTGAAGCGAGCGGATCGACCGTGATCCAGGGTGATCCGAACGACCTGCGCCTGCTACTGGACAACCTGTTGGGCAATGCACTGAAATTTTCCCCGTCAAATGCCTTGGTGGAGCTGAGCATTCATCAGCAGGAAGAGGCTGTCATCCTGTTGATTCGTGATCATGGCCCGGGCATTGAACCTGCACTGCGTGAGCGGGTGCTTTTGCCCTTTGTGCGGTCAAATTCGGTGATCGAAGGGTCCGGGTTGGGCCTGACCATTGCACTTGAAGTGATTCAGAGTCACGGTGCCACCTTGCAACTGGAGGATCCGCCTGAGGGGAAGGGTTTACAGGTGCGTGTGTGTTTTGGTCCAAACCTTCCGTCGCAGCAGCCAGGAAATGATCAGATCCTGGCCTGATTCAGTTCAGTCGACTCGCCAGGCCGGTAGCTGCCAGTTGCGCCACAAGGCCAGGCCGCGCAGGCCGGCGGTCACCGTGACGCAGGCCGCCAAAGCCAGCCAGCCCGGTGCACCCAGATGCCACAATCCCAGGTAGGTCCAGCCGCCGGCAAAGGCACAGACCGCATAGGGCCGGTGGTCGCTGAATGCGGCCGGAATTTCATTGCAGACCATGTCGCGTAACACGCCGCCAAAAACGCCGGTGATCAAACCCATGAGTACCGCACCCAGGCCGGGCATGTCGGACAGCAAGGCCTGGTGCACACCGGTGGCGGTGAACAGGCCCAGACCCAGCGCATCGGGCCACTCAATGGCTTTGCGGGTCAATTCAAAATGGTGTCGGCGCATGAACAACATGGCCAGGGCGCACAGGGCCATCACGCCCCATAACATTTCCATGTGTTTCACCCAGAAAAAGGGCCGGGCATCGAGCAACAGGTCGCGCAGCGTGCCGCCGCCAAAGGCTGCCAGAAAGCCCACCACGCAGACACCCACGGCATCAAGCCGCTTTTGCGCCGCCTTCAAAACCCCCGACAATGCGAAGGCGGCGGTCCCTGTGATCTCCATCAGGAGTCGCAGGGTCTCGCCCCAATGCTGAATGTTGTCGATGTTTGCGCTGTTCATCCCCGGATTGTCACACCATGGTTCTGCCTGAAAATTTCCCCCTGATCACCGACCCCTATTTTTACGCGGTCAGCATCCCGGCCGTGTTGTTGCTGGGCGTGAGCAAGAGCGGTTTTGGCGCGGGTTTTGGCTCGCTGGCCGTGCCGATGATGGCGCTGGCGGTGAGTGTGCCGCAGGCGGCAGCCATTCTGATGCCAGTGTTGTTGCTGATGGACCTGCTGGGCATGGCGGCGTTTCGCAGGGACTTTGACATCCGGCTGCTCAAGTTTCTGATTCCCTGCGGCTTGATCGGCGTTGTGATTGGTGCGCTGCTCTTCAAGTTGCTGGATGCCCATCTGGTGGCTGGCATTGTGGGTGGCGTTACGCTGCTCTTTCTGGCTCAGCGCCTGCTTTTTCCACCGAAGGCCGACAGCGCGCCGCCACCACGCTGGCTGGGCGCCATCTTGACGGCCACTTCTGGCTTTACCAGCTTTATTGCACACGCGGGTGGACCGCCGGTCAATGCCTACATGATTCCGATGCGGCTGTCACCCATCCGTTTTACTGCGACCATGGCCTTCTTTTTCTTTGTTCTCAACCTGTCCAAGTGGATTCCCTACGCCTGGCTGGGTCTGCTGGACTGGCGCAATCTGGCGACTTCGCTGGTGTTGCTGCCAATCGCGCCCATCGGCGTCTGGGCAGGGGTCAGGCTGGCACGGCGAATCAACCAGGTCTTGTTTTACCGGTTCATTTATGCCGGGATGTTTCTGACCGGGCTCAAGCTGCTGTCGGATGCCTTGCCCTAGCGCTCAGATTTCCAGGTTGTCAATCAGCCGGGTGCTGCCGAGCTTGGCGGCGCCCAGGACCACCAGGCCGCCTTCGCGGGCCAATTGGGCCACTTGTCCGAGGACAGGGGGCTGCAGGTTGTTGCGGCAGCGCACGGTCAGGTAGTCAGGTTGCCAGCCACGTTGGGCCAGCGCGTCCATGGCCTGTTGTTCCAGGTCTTCCAGATTGGTGTTGCCAGTGCGCACGGCTTGTGCCATGGCCTGCAGTGCCTGGGACAAATGCACGGCTTCCAGGCGCTGGCTCGGGTTCAGGTAGTTGTTGCGTGAGGACAAGGCCAGCCCATCGTCTGCGCGCAAGGTTTTGCCGCCAATGATCTCAATGGGCAGGGCAAACTGCTGCACCATGCGTTTGATCACCATGAGTTGCTGGTAGTCCTTTTGCCCGAACAGCGCGACGCGTGGCTGTACGCAGGCAAAAAGTTTCATGACCACGGTGCATACGCCAACAAAAAACCCCGGCCGGAAATGACCTTCCAGGATGTTGCTGAGCTCCGAGGGTGGCTGGATGGTGAAACCCTGCGGTTCCGGGTAAAGCTCTTTCTCGCTGGGCGCAAACACCACGTCACAGCCGGCGGTCTTGAGCGCCTCGCAATCGGCCTCCCAGGTGCGTGGGTAGGTGTCAAAGTCTTCGTGCGGCAAAAACTGCAGGCGGTTGACAAAAATACTGACCACCACCACGTCTCCCAGCGGCTTGGCCTGGCGCACCAGCGCCAGATGGCCATCGTGCAGATTGCCCATGGTGGGCACGAAAGCAGGGTGTTTGAATTTGGCCAGGTGCGTTCGCAACTCGGAAATGGTGCGGATGATGATCATGATATTTTGCGGGACAGATATGAATTTACACGAGGTGAAATTTGCACTGTCCTCAAGTGATTAAGTTACCAGGCATGCAGGCTGTTGTCCGGAAAACTGCCATTCTTGACCGCTTCGACATAGGCCTGCATCGCTTCCTTGATGCCGTGCTGGCCTTGTACGCCAGGCAGGTCGGCCATGAAATTGCGCACGAACCTGGGCATTTTTCCCAAGTTCAGACCCAGCATGTCGTGCAGCACCAGCACCTGCCCCGAGGTGCCGTTGCCGGCACCAATCCCGATGGTGGCGCAATGGGTCAGTTCTGTGGTGAGCTCCGCTGACAGGGCCGCCGGCACCATTTCCAGCACCAGCAGGGATGCGCCGGCATCCTGCAATTCATGGGCGTGGCGCTTCATGATGGCGGCGGATTCGAGGGATTTTCCCTGCACCCGATAGCCTCCCAAGGCATGCACGGTCTGCGGTGTCAGTCCCAGGTGAGCGCAGACCGGAATGCCGCGCTCCACCAAAAAACGCACGGTCTCGGTGGTCCAGCCACCGCCTTCGAGTTTCACCATATGGGCGCCAGCCTGCATCAAGACCGCGGCACTGCGCAGCGCCTGTTCTTTGGACTCATGGTAAGTGCCGTAGGGCAGGTCGCCAATGATCCAGGCGGTGCCTTGCACCCGGCGCACGCCGCGTGTCACACTTTCCACGTGATAACGCATCGTCTCCAGTGACACACCGACCGTGCTGCTCAAACCCTGGCACACCATGCCCAGCGAATCACCGATCAGAATGCATTCGACACCGGCCGCATCGGCGACTGCGGCAAAGGTGGCATCGTAGGCGGTGAGCATGGTGATTTTTTCACCGCGCGCATGCATCTCCAGCAAACGCGGCAAACTGACCGGCTTGCGCAGGGCCGGGTTGCTGGCGGGAGGCAGGGTGCCGTAAGGTGAGGCGCTGGGTGTGGCGGACTGGTTCATCGGGTGATCCCCCAAAAAATGTGGCGCGAGTCTAACGCAGACCCGGCCTGTTGAACATCAAAGTTTTGGGCTCAAGGTAGTGGGGATGGCCTGTTCCAGCATGTGTGGATAGTCGCGGCTGAAGTGCAGGCCACGGCTTTCGTGGCGCGCTTGGGCGCTGCGCACGATCAAGTCGGCCACTTGCACCAGGTTGCGCAACTCCAGCAGGTCGCGGGTGACATGGAAGAGTGCGTAATATTCTTGGATTTCGTCCTGCAGCAAGGCCACGCGGTGGGCGGCCCGGTCAAGGCGCTTGTTGGTGCGCACGATGCCAACATAGTCCCACATGAAGCGTCGCAACTCGTCCCAGTTGTGCGAGATCACCACGGTTTCGTCGGCATCACTGACCTGGCTGTCGTCCCAGACTGGCAAATCGGTTGTGGGTTGACGTGTGCTGTGCGCGATGTCCTGGGTAGCCGCCTGGGCAAACACCATGCACTCCACCAGCGAGTTGCTGGCCAGGCGGTTGGCGCCGTGCAGACCACTGCAGGCAGCCTCGCCAATAGCGTACAGGCCGTCGATATCGGTGCGTCCTTCCAGGTCGGCCAACACGCCGCCGCAGGTGTAGTGGGCAGCCGGCACCACCGGGATCGGGTCCTTGGAGATGTCAATGCCAAGTTCGAGACAGCGCGCGTAAATGTTGGGGAAATGCTCCTGCAGGAAACTCAGAGGCTGGTGTGAAATATCGAGGTACACGCAGTCAAAGCCGCCTTTTTTCATCTCGAAGTCGATGGCGCGCGCCACCACGTCACGCGGTGCCAGCTCGGCGCGGGCATCGTGGGATGGCATGAAGCGGGTGCCGTCGGGCAGCAGCAGGCGCCCCCCCTCGCCGCGCACCGCTTCACTGATCAGAAATGACTTCGCGTGCGGGTGGTACAGGCAGGTGGGATGAAACTGGATGAACTCCATGTTCTGCACCCGGCAACCAGCGCGCCAGGCCGCCGCAATGCCGTCGCCAGTGGCGGTGTCCGGGTTGGTGGTGTAGAGGTAGACCTTGCCCACACCACCGGTGGCCAGAATGGTTTGCGGCGCCTCGAAGGTCAGCACCTGATCGGACTCACTGTCCAGCGCGTACAGGCCCAGGCAACGCTTGCCTGGCAGGCCGAGTTTTTCGGTGGTGATCAGGTCCACCAGGGTGTGTTGTTCAAACAGCGTGATGTTGGGCGTTTTTTGAACCTGCTCGATCAGGGTGCGTTGCACCGCCGCGCCGGTAGCGTCGGTCACATGGACAATACGCCGGGCGCTGTGACCCCCTTCGCGCGTCAGGTGCAACTGGCCGTCTTCCTCCGAAAATGGCACGCCGAGGGTTTGCAGCCAGGCAATCGCCGCGGGGGCGTTTTCCACCACGCGGCGGGTTGCTTCCAGGTCGCACAGGCCGGCACCGGCCACCAGGGTGTCGGCAATGTGGGCGTCAAAACTGTCGTCCTTGCTCCAGACGGCAGCGATGCCGCCCTGGGCCCAGCCACTGGAGCCTTCGGAGACGGCGCGTTTGGTGATCACGGCCACCCGTTTGGTGGGGGCCAGCAGCAAGGCCGAGCTCAAACCGGCCAGGCCACTGCCGACGATCAGGACATCAAAGTGAAGCGTGGCAGGGGCGGCAATGGGTTGACTAGAAGGCATGAATCGTCCCGTCAGGGGTTAAGAGGGTGTGTAGGCCAGCCGCACATAAATGGGCGCAAAGGCTTCGGCCTGGGTGATGTCGATCAAGGTTTCCTTGGCCAGCTCGAGCAGTGCGATGAATGTCACCACCAGCACAGGTGCCCCCTTGTCGGTATCAAAAAGTGTTTCAAATTCAACAAATCGCTGGCCCTGCAATTTCTTCAGCACCATGCTCATGTGTTCGCGCACTGAAAGCTCTTCGCGTGTGATCTTGTGGTGTTGCACCAGCGTGGCGCGTTTCAGGATGGCCTGCCAGGCTTCCTGCAGGTCACTCAGGGACACTTCCGGGAAACGCGGCGCCAAGGACTGCTCGATGTACACCTGGGCGCGCAAAAAGTCACGGCCCAAGTGGGGCAGGGCATCGAGCTGGGCTGCCGCCAGTTTCATCTGCTCATACTCAAGCAGGCGGCGCACCAGTTCGGCGCGCGGGTCTTCGGCCTCCTGACCGTTGGCCACATTTTTTGGCGGCAACAACATGCGCGACTTGATCTCGATGAGCATGGCTGCCATCAGCAGGTATTCGGCCGCCAACTCCAGGTTGCGATGGCGGATTTCTTCCACATAGGTCAGGTACTGGCGTGTCAGGCCCGCCATGGGAATGTCGAGGATGTTGAAGTTTTGCTTGCGAATCAGGTAAAGCAGCAAATCCAGCGGACCTTCGAAGGCCTCCAGAAAAACTTCCAGCGCATCCGGCGGGATGTACAAATCCTGCGGCATGGCAAAAAGCGGCTCACCGTAAAGCCGCGCCACAGCGACCTGATCAACCACCATGGGCATGTCGGCGATGCGCTGGCGGTCGCCCGCGTCTAGGACGGTTGTGTCAACCATTGAAGCATTGATATGCTGTGTGCGATGTGACCAACAACCATTGTCAAGGCTGTTGGCAGGAATTATTTCTTGGCTTCGGTCAGGTAGACATAGGGCTGTTGCGCGACCTTTGCAGCCCGGTACTCCTGCCAGGCCTCGCGATCCACCGGTTTGTCCCAGAGCAATTCGCGGCCCTGGCGCTGACGTGCCGCAACGCCAGGATCTTTGGCTTTGAGCTGATCGATGAACTGGGTGGCATCGGATTGGTAAAGGGGGCGGTAAAAAATGTGCATGGCAATAACCTCTTGCCACCATTCTAACGGGGTGCGCCGGCATCATGGTTTGTCATAAGCCAACTGCAAGCTTGGACGGGTGTAATATGCAAACCCCTACAGTCTGTCCAGTCATACGCGGCCCATGATTTCATTTTTCCATCCTGCAAACTGGGTCCATCTGGACTGGGTATTGCTTGTGGTGGTCGCCTGGTTGCTGATCGGCCTGCTGGGCATCGTGGCACTGCGGCATTTCAGGCTGGTGGCCATCGTGCTGTTTCCGCTGGGTGCACTTTGTTCCCTGCTGTTGCTGGCCGTGGCACTCGGCGCGGTGTTCAGTGACCCCGAAACCGCGATCCTGCCGCTGGGTTTGCCGCAACTTCCCTTCCATTTGCGCCTGGACAGCCTGTCGGCCTATTTCCTGATCCTGATTGGTGGCGTCTCAGCCGGTGTCTCCGCTTTTGCCGCAGGTTACTTTCGCCAGGGGGAGGGCACGCCGCCGGGCCTGATCTGCCTCGAGTACCACGTATTTCTGGCCAGCATTGCCATGGTGGTGTTGGCGGACGATGCTTATGTCTTCATGGTGGCCTGGGAAACCATGGCGTTTTCATCCTTCTTTCTGGTGCTGGCCAACCACCGCCTGCCTGAAATTCGCAGTGCTGGCTACCTTTACATGTTGGTCGCACACATCGGTGCGCTGGGCATCCTGCTGTCTTTTGGCTTGTTGCAGGCCAATACCGGCGACTACACCTTCGCCAACATGCGCGCCCAGCATCTGACGCCGTTTTGGGGCTCGGTGGCCTTCTGTCTGGCGGTGTTTGGTTTTGGTGCCAAGGCGGGCTTATTGCCGCTGCACGTCTGGTTGCCCGAGGCGCATCCGGCGGCGCCGTCACCGTTTTCAGCGCTGATGAGCGGCGTCATGCTCAAGATCGCGCTCTACGGCATGCTGCGGCTGGCCTTTGACCTGCTGCAGGAACCCATTTGGTGGTGGGGCGTGTTGCTGATGGGGCTGGGCTTGGTCACTGCGCTGTTTGGCGTGGTGTTTTCCACTGTTCAGGTGGAAATGAAGCGTTTGCTGGCCTATTCGAGTATTGAAAATATTGGCTTGATGTGTGCGGGCATGGGTTTGTCGCTGTTGTTTCTGGCCTACGACATGAAAGCGCTCTCAGCGTTGGCGTTGACCGCCTCGCTGTACCACATGCTGGCCCATGCCTTTTTCAAAAGCCTGCTGTTTTGCAGCACCGGTGCTGTGATGCACGCCACCGGCGAGCGCAGCCTGGGCAAGCTGGGTGGCCTGATGCGATACATGCCCTGGGTGGCCTGGCCCACCCTGATCGGCGTGCTGGCCTGTGCCGGTTTGCCGCCATTTGGCGGTTTTGTCGCCGAATGGTTGCTGCTGCAAAGTTTTCTGTTCACCACCGGCCTGCCAAGCTCGTTCCTGGACATGCTGGTGCCGGTGATGGCCGCCCTGATTGCGCTGATTGCAGCGCTCTCAGGCTACACCATGGTCAAGTATTTTGGCGTGATTTTCCTGGGGCAACCGCGCGAGGAAAGCCTCTCAAAAGCGCACGATGCTGGCCGCTGGGAGCGTCTGGGCATGACCTGGCTGGTACTGGGTAGCGTGCTGCTGGGCCTGTTTCCGAACCAGGTCATCGCCCTGATCGACCCGATAGCCAACCTGCTGGTGGGGGCCGGGCTGGCGAGCACGGTGGCGGCCAATGGCTGGCTGCTGGTGCCGGTGAGTGTTGAGCGGGCCAGTTATGCACCGGCGATCTTTTTGCTCGGGGTGCTGGCCAGTTTTGGTTTGGCGTTCCTGCTGGTGCGCAAGCTCTACCACGGGCGCCTGCGCCGGGTGCCGCCGTGGGACTGCGGCTTTCCCTGGCAGACGCCGCGCATGCAGGACACCGCCGAAGGGTTTGGCCAGCCGATCCGGCAGATTTTTGAGCCCTTCTTTCGCATGAAGCGGCAGCTCCCGACCGCGTTCGACACAAAACCGAGTTACAAGGTCACGCTGGAAGACCCGATTTGGTATGGCTTGTACCTGCCGGTTGCGGCGCTGGTGGAGCGTGTTTCAAAAATCGTCGGACTGTTGCAGCAGGGCCGCATTTCGGTCTACCTGATGTACAGCTTTGTTACGCTGATCGTCATCCTGCTGGTGGTGAAACGATGAGCTGGCTCGGCGTTTTTTCGCAATTGCTTGCGCTGTTGACGGCGCTGTTGCTGGCGCCGCTGCTCACGGGATGGGTCAGCCAGTGGCGCGCCTGGTTGCAAAACAAG
Organism: Pseudomonadota bacterium; assembly: GCA_041183605.1. Taxonomy (GTDB): domain Bacteria; phylum Pseudomonadota; class Gammaproteobacteria; order Burkholderiales; family Burkholderiaceae_C; genus Rhodoferax. Next base: position 1,831 of record JBEGLK010000015.1, on the reverse strand, counting down.
TCAGCTCCCGGTTTGCTGCAACCCTACCGCACGCTGCACAAGTTGTTTAATAAAGAATCGGTGATGGCAGAACATGCCTCGCCGCTGTACCGCATTGCGCCCTATCTGATTTTCAGCTGCATGCTGCTGGCCTGCGCCATCGTGCCGACCCTGTCCACCGACCTGCCGCTGTCGCCTGCGGCCGACGCGATTGCACTGGTGGGTCTGTTCGCCTTGGCGCGGGTGTTCATTTCACTGGCTGCCATGGACGTTGGCACTTCCTTTGGCAGTTTGGGTGCGCGCCGCGAAATGCTGGTGGGCTTCCTGGCTGAGCCGGCCTTGCTGATGGTGCTGTTTTGCGCCTCCATGATCACGCGTTCCACCTCGCTCACCACCATGGTGGAAACGCTGGCGCACCGCGAACTTGCCATCTACCCCAGCCTGTTGCTGGCCGGGGTGGCCTTCACCATGGTGTCGCTGGCTGAAAACGCACGGGTGCCGGTGGACAACCCGGACACCCATCTGGAACTGACCATGATCCACGAGGCCATGATCCTGGAATATTCGGCGCGTCACCTGGCGCTGCTGGAATGGGCGGCCAGCCTCAAATTGTTTGCTTATTCCTGTATTGGGCTGGCGCTGTTTTTCCCGTGGGGCGTGGCCGATGCCGATGCACCCTTGGCCTTGCTGCTGGCCTTGCCGGTGCTGGTGATCAAACTGGCTGTAGGCGGTGTGGCTCTTGCCCTGATCGAAACCTTGAGCGCCAAAATGCGGATCTTTCGCGTGCCGGAATTCCTCGGCACCGCGTTTCTGGTGGCGGTGATTGGTCTGCTGGTCAATGTCTTGTTGGGGGCCGGATGATCAAGTTTGCGCCCCAGTTGATCAACCTGCTGGCCACGCTGATCCTGCTGCTGTCGTTTGCCATGATTTCTCAGCGGCGCATTGTGTCGCTGATCAACCTGTTCATGATGCAGGGGCTGGCACTGGTGGTGACTTCCTTCCTGTTGGGTTACGTCACAAAGCAGCACGACCTCTATGTGTCGGGCGCATTGACGCTGGTGCTCAAGGTGATTTTGATTCCGTGGATGCTGCACCGGATGATTCGCAAGCTCAATGTGCGCTGGGACATTGAAACCCTGCTGAACGTGCCGACCACCATGCTGGTCGGTATCGGGCTGGTGATCTTTTCCTTCAGCTTGGCGCTGCCGGTGTCGCGACTGTCCAGTTCACTGGCGGGAGGCTCGCTCGGCATCGCGTTGTCATGTGTGATGTTGTCGTTCCTGATGCTGATCACCCGCTCCAAGGCGGTGCCCCAGGTGATCGGCTTTTTGTCGATGGAAAATGGCCTCATTTTTGCTGCCACCGCTGTGACCAGTGGCATGCCGATGGTCGAATTTGGTATTGCGCTCGACGTGTTGGTGGGCGTGTTGATCCTGGGCGTGTTCATGTTTCAGATCCGCGAGAAATTTGACACGCTGGACATCCACCATCTTGAAAAGCTCAAGGAAGACTGAGCATGCACGTCTTGTTTTTTGTCCTGGGAATGCCGTTGCTGGGGGGAATGGTGCTGGCAATGACCGGCCATCGTGCCTATGCCCGCGACATCAACGTGGCGTTTAGCCTGTTGACCTTCCTGTCCTCCTGCGCGCTCACGACGCAGGTGATGGACCATGGCCCCCAGTTTGTCTGGGACAAGCAGTTTTACATCGATCCGCTCAATGTATTCCTGGTCACGCTGACCGCGTTTGTGAGTCTGACCACCGCCATTTTTTCCAGGCCCTACATGCGGGTCGAGCAGGACCATGGCAAGATGACACCGCCGCGCATGCGGCTCTACCACAGCATGTACCAG